>CAMBHX010000120.1 GCA_945867285.1 Sulfuricurvum sp. IAE1 | reverse complement strand
GAAGATTTTATGCGTGGTCTCAACTCCCATAAAAAATTTGCAATCAGCTATAAAGGCGAAGTGATCTTTGAGCCATTTCCAGAAAACTTAATTGCTATTTATGAGGGGACTATCCCTCCCGTCTCACCCCTTGCAACCAATTTAGCTCGTCCACTCACAGAAGTTTTAGGAAGTAACTATAAAATCGTTGTCGATGATGAACGTATTCTCATCAAAGCCACTGGAGCATGGCAATCCATTATCGGATTTAATCGTACAAGAGCACTCTATGATGACACAACGGCAGATGGAATTGCGGAATTTTCAGATAAAAAACTTGAAGCTATTGGCTGGCATGCGACAGAGTTTCACATCCAATATCGTGAACTCGTCAATCTTCTTGAGGATCAATGTGAAGGAATCATACTTTGTATTGAACAAGAAGAACCCTACCAATTTAGTGGGCTTGGATTTGTGTTTGACATCGAGAAAGGGCAACAAATCACCTTTGACTATTGTGCCGCACTTATCAAGGATAAAATGACGAATGAAAAAGAGTTTTCTACTCTAAGTGATGACGAGCAAGAAGCGGCGGAGTTTTTTAACGTAGTTTAAGATACCGTTCCAAAATAATCATCGCTGAAAGAGAGTCAATACGTCCATCACGCTTGTAACGGATTTCGCCTTTCATTAGTGCTTCCGCTTCTTGCGAACTGTAGGATTCGTCTTGATAAACAATTTCACCCGTAAATTCGACGAGATTCATAAAATGTGCTACTCGACGGCGCATCTCATCTTCTGTGGCGCTTCCCATGGGGATACCTACTACCACTTTATTTGGTTGATATTCATCGAGTACTTTTTTCACCTCATTGGCAGCTTGATTACGATTTTTGCGTTCCACAGCTACCAATGGTGTCACAATACCAATACCAGAACTAAGTGCTAAACCGATACGTTTGAGTCCCAAATCAATGGCTATGATAATTGCCATCATTTACCCAAACAAAATTGACCAAACATCTTATCAAACATCTCATCGAGTTCATAAGGTCGGGAAATCGATGAGATGTGCCGTATGGCTTGGTTGATATGGAATGAAAAAAACTCCAATTCCCCATCACGCAACGGCTCATATGATTCATCAATTGAGTGTACGGTCTCTACGGTTGCCCCAATTTGACGTTGCGAGATTAGCATCATTTCTGTAGCATTGTTATCCACATCCATTAACTCACTTAACGCACTAATCAACACACTGGTATCACCCTTGCAACTAAGCTCAATAGGTGAATAATGGGTTAAATGTTTAACTTCAAATACTCTGGGTAAATCAACCTTGTTAACTATACAGATAAAAGGTTTTACTGCTGCGTATTGCTTAATCAAATCAATAATGGCTTCGTCTTCGCTATCCATAGCTCGACTAGAATCAAACAGTGCAATGACGATATCAGCACCTTCAATGGCCTCGATAGAGCGCTCTATCCCGATGCGTTCAATCTCATCACTCGCATTACGTATCCCTGCTGTATCCACCAGTCGAATGAGGTGGGTTCCGATACGCACTTGTTCTTCGATAGTATCACGTGTTGTCCCTGCAATCTCACTGACTATCGCACGCTCATAATCGAGCAGTGAGTTTAACAGCGAACTTTTCCCCACATTGGGCTTGCCAATGATCGCCACACGATACCCTTGCATCAGTCCGCTACGGCGCTTGCTAGATTCGAGTGTCTTGGAGAGCTCAAGTTTAATTTTTTCGAGTTTGATAAATATTTGCTCCACCACATCAGGGGGCAAATCCTCTTCGGCATAGTCGATGACCACTTCACTGTACGCCAATATCTCCAAAAGTGCATCCCGTATCGATTCGATATACCCTCGCAACTCCCCTTTCATCTGCCTGGCCAAAATCTTAGCCGCATCAACACTGCTAGCTTCGATAAGTGACGCAATCGCTTCGGCTTGAGTCAAATCGAGGCGTCCATTTAAAAAGGCTCGTTTACTAAATTCACCTGGATTTGCCAAGCGTGCCCCAAAATCGATACACTCTTTGACAATTGTATGAGCTACAATCATCCCACCATGGCACTGAAATTCAACCACGTCTTCACCCGTAAAGCTTTTTGGATTTTGGAAATAAATCACAAGAGCTTCATCGATAAGAGTTTCATCGTGAGTATACAGAGGAGTCAATGTGGCATATCGTGGAGTTAGAGTTTGTTTTTTTGAGAGCTTGAGAGCTATGGGGAGAGCATCCTTTCCACTAAGGCGAACGATTCCCACCGAGCCCACACCATGAGCTGTGGCAATGGCTACTATGGTATGGTTCATTAAAACTCGTGGTAACTGTTGATAATAATAAATTTACCACCATCACGAGTAGTTCGAATTGCCACGTAACGATCAGGATAACGGCTTCTCAGCTGTGTGAGTGCAATTTGCACCAAAACTCCGTCCAAGACCTTAGTTTGAGAGCGTCCATCACGATCAATGTTCTCATACACACCCACTAAATAACGGTCAATTGATTCTTCTTGGTTTTTCAAAAATTCAGCGATTTCAAGACGCAATTGAAGACCATAAGTTGCATTAATCCAGTTGAATAGCATATAAGACAGTGCTTTATAGCGGTATCCCTCTTTGCCAATCATCAAGGCACAATCAGCACCACTAATCTCTACAAGAAGAGTATGTTCATCATAAACACTAACATGAATTTCATCAAGTTCAAAACACGCATGAGCAAACAGTTCATTGATTTTTGATTGCACGTCGATTGCACAATCATCAATAGGCATCTCATCATAAGCGATTTCTAAGCCATCATCATAAAACTCTTCTTCCTCATCATCTTCTGGAACATTGAAAAGTTCTTCATTTTTGTCCTCAAAATCCATCTCATCAAGATCTGGCGCTACTGATACTTCAGTCTCTTGACTCACGCAGGTCACTTCTTCTATTACTTCACATAATGATGGTGAAACAATGTTGTTCGACACTTTAGCGGATTCTAGAGGGGCGGCAACAATAATGGCAGATTTTTTGAATAGACCTAAAATTCCACTGGAGGGGAACTGGATAATTTCTACTTGAAGTTGCGTTACTGAACAGTTAAATTCAGCTGCCGCTTGTGCATAAGCACTTTCTAGTGTTGAAGCTTCAATCTTTTTCATGGTGCTTCTCTGCTAGATGAGCTTCATGACGAGCAATACGTGCTCCTTCAAACTGCTTGTTTACAAGATATTGTTGTGCGATTGAGAACAAGTTATTGACAAACCAATACAACACCAACCCTGCTGGGAACGTAAAGAAGAAAAAGGTAAAGACCACTGGCAAATATTTAAAAATCTTTTCCTGTAATGGATCAGTGAAATTACTTGGGGTAATTTTTTGCTGCAAGAACATTGTAGCCCCCATCAAAATCGGCAAAACATAATACGGATCCATACGTGATAGGTCGTTGATCCATAAAATCCACGGTGCACCTTGAAGCTCAACAGCATTAAGCAAGACTCGATAAATCGCAAAAAATACCGGTATTTGTAGCAATAATGGTAAACATCCACCCAATGGATTAGCGTTATGTTTTTTGTACATCTCCATCACAGCTGCATTCATGCGCTGAGGATCACCTTTGTATTTTTCTTGTACTTCTTTAATTCTAGGGGCAATTTCTTTGATACGCTGCATCGAAACCATCCCTTTTTGAGTCAATGGATACAAAAATGCACGAATAAGCGCTGTCAAAGCAACAATCGCCCATCCCCAGTTTCCAAAAATACCGTGTAACCACATCAACACTTTAAACATAGGTGCTGCAATAAAGGTAAAAAATCCAAACTCAATCGCATGAGTAAGTACAGGAGCTTCGTACTTTATAAGTCCAAATAGTGCTGTCTCAGTGTGCATCGGACTAATTGAGGCTAACACTTTTTCCTCTTTTGGCCCAATATACCCCTTGAACGCGAACTCTTTTGTCCCCTCAAGATAACTCACAGGATTGTCATTAATGTCACGCTCAACAACCACTTGAGTTGATTTGTCAAAATCGTACATAATGGTCGCATAATACTGATCAAATGCCGATACTAAAAGAACATCACTGAAAATCTCACGTCCTTCTACATCACCATCTTCAAAAATTGTGGTGATATTATTACCGCTATAGATCATACCACCAATAACCGTCATCATGTCATCATTAATATGAGGATGTTGCCCTAAATAAAGTGAATATTTTGCCTCTTGACTTAAGCTAATTGTTGACTCATAGTGACCATCTGCAAAAAATGTCACATTTTTAGTTACTGTCATTTCAGGTAATGTTTGTGTCAATACAACCTGGGCTTTACCATTGTCACCTAAAACAACACTGTCCATACTGCTAGAGTATGGTGTTTTTTGAGCCAGTGCATCCAACGCAGCATCCGCAAAACGTATTTGTAATGGTTTGGCTCCCTCTAGTGGAATAAGTTCCGCCAATTTACCATCTTTACTAGTATGTTTTTTATTTTTTAATACAACCGATGAAACACGCCCAAGTGTGTCAATTTTAAGGGTAAACTCTTCAGCATCAATGGTTGTTAGTGTATCACTGGAAACAGTTTTGACATCTGCCATAACAGTACTATTCTTTTCAATAGTGTGTACAACAGTTGAATCAGCTACGGCTGTAGTTGTAGCTTTGACTGTATTATTACTCTCATTAGCATTAGGAGCTTTTGGTGGAAACAAAGTGGTGTAGCCGATAAAAAAAGTAAACGATAATGCGACAGCGAGCATTAAACGCTGATTTGAAGATAATTTTTCTAGCACTTAGAACCTTTATAGTTAAAATTTTTAATCAGAAAATAATTCTGTTTTGTAGGAATATACCAGTATTTTACC
>CAMBHX010000119.1 GCA_945867285.1 Sulfuricurvum sp. IAE1 | reverse complement strand
GGTTCAATGTGTTTTTTGAGCGATTCGTTTAGTGCACCGTCTTTGGTTGAGTGGTAGTGTTCGTCATACTCACTGCTGTAGGCTGTGTAACTTCCATCCTCACTTTGTATCCATTTCATCTTCAACATTTTTCTTGAAATCATTTTTCGTTTGCTGTATAGTATTTAATTCCATCTTGAAAATGTTCTTCCAATCCATCAGGAGTAATAAGAAGATCAGCATGACCAAAAAACAAGAGGCTTTTATCTGTTCGAACAAGTCGTAAAAGTCGATAGATTGCTTTTTGAACGGTGGCTTGATCAAAATAAATCAACATATTTCTCGAAAATACAATATCAAAAACACCAAGCTCTAAAAACTCTGGTTCAAATATATTACATGATTTGAAACTTACTGCTTGCTTGAGTGAATCATGCACTCGATAATAATTCTCTTCAAAAATAAAATAACGCTCTTTAATTGATTCGGAAAGGCGATGTAATGCCCTTGGGCTATAAAGCCCTTCACGAGCACTCATAGTAGCATCTGTATTAATATCAATCGAAATAATTTGTATTGTATAAAGAGGATGACCTTGCTGGGCTAACATTATAGCAATAGAATAAGCTTCTTCGCCCGTCGATCCAGGAGCACATAAAATACGTAAAGTCGATCGTGTATTACTGTAATAGTTTACTAAAAAATCCAGTTGATCTTTTTCACGAAAAAAATACGTTTCATTCACAGTAAGAAGATTAATCAATGCTTCTTTCGCACTGGAATCAAAACGTAATTTATCCATCAATCCTAAAAAGGAATAACATCCGTATTCTTTCGCAAAACGAACAAGTTTTGGAGTTGTGATTGATTTATTTTGCTCAAAATGGATCCCCGTCAAGTCAGTAAAAAACCGATAAACTTCACTCGCATCACTAAAATCTTCTTCAGGTGCTACATCCGTTCGAGATACTGAGGTTGTTTTAGTTTTTAACCAACTAAACACGCTTTTCTCCAAATTTACAAATTGCTGCAATGATTTGACTCATTGTTCCTATCTTGGCTTCAGGAACAAGCTCTTTAGCAGATCTTGGCATTCCATACACCGTTGCGCTCTCCTCGCTCTCAAACATACACACTGCGCCAGAATCAAAAAGTGCTCGCGCTCCAATAGCACCATCATCACCGATACCGCTCAAAATAACTCCCATTTTTTGAACTGATTTTGAAAGTTCAGCGGCCGATAAAAATAACGTGTTAATATCCGGTGTATATTCCAATGATGAAATTTGATTGTGAATAAAATAAATTTTTTTCTCATGCTCTATCAGTCGACATTCACCAGAACAAACATAGACACAAGAGGGCTCAAGCTCCATTCCATCAACTACTTCTTTCAGCTCAAGCGAAGAAACAGACGAGAGTTGCTTAACAAAACTGTGAATAAAAGGGAGACCCATATGTTGTGCAATGACAACCGCTGAAAAAAAATCCGCCGGTAACTGCTCTAAAATCGTATGCAATCTACCAGGACCTCCGGTAGATGCCCCGATCAAAAGAATATTTTTAACCATTATTGATCCAAAAAAGAATCATTACGCAGTTTTAAATTCGGCCAATATATGGTTGAGCCCTTCAGATAGTTTCGCTAAATGTTCTACAGCAGCAGCAATTTCTTCAACACTTCGGGCATTTGTGGCAGCCAGAGTAGTAATAGACCCCATTTGAGTTATGACATCATTAGTTTTTTCAGCTCCTATTCCAGCATCTGCTGCTGTTTGAACAGCAAGATCTGCAGCGTCAGCAATCTCCTGAACGCTCTGAGTCATGATCAGCTCAACCTCTTGCGCATGATTCCCCAACTTTTTGATCTCTCCAGCACTTTTTGACATCATTTCAGTTGCATCAGTAACTGACTGAACAATTATCGAAACAGTTGCATTACTCTCACTTAACGATTTTTGGGTCCGTTCTGCGAGTTTACGAACTTCATCAGCAACTACGGCAAATCCACGTCCATGTTCACCTGCGCGTGCCGCTTCAATAGCAGCATTAAGTGCTAATAAATTTGTTTGCTCAGCAATATCGCTAATAACAGCAAGGACTTGCTTAACCTGTTGCGCTTCGGAAGAAAGATGCTCTAACTTTTGCGCCAATTCTATTTGCTCTTCAACTACTCCTTGCAATGATTCAGAAACCTTCAAAACATCCTCAGAGACTTTAGATACTTTATTTGAAGCATTTTTAATCGTTAATCCAGTTTGTCGAGAACCCTCTTCTCCACGTTTTAAAATCTCAGAAACCTCCCCAGAGACTCTAAGCACTTGCTCCATAGCTCTAGCTGTTTCTTCACTACGTCTACCGATTTGTGAACTGGTAGAAAACAACTCTTCCGCAACTGCAGCATTTTCACTAGCAGAATTTTTAACTTTTCCCATTGCTTTTTGAACTGAACTTATCAATTCATTAAACGCCTTTGAAATAACTTTAAGCTCATCATTAGTCTTATGCTCAATCGTTCGAGTTAGATCCTTATTACTTGAAATTATATTCATTGTATCACGAAAATTTCCCGTTGAATGACCGATAGAACCTATCGTAATCCATGCCAAAACACCACCTGAAACAAGTCCAATAATAAGCAGTAAACTATTAACAAAAACTGCTGTATCATAGGCAGATACAGAATTCTCATATCCTTTTTTCGCTTCATCAAGCTGAAGCGCTATAAGTTTTGCAATAGTTTCACTGATAGGATCAATCGATGGATACAATTCTTGTATCGAAAATGAAGCAACACCATTCATGTTACGAGATTCTAAAAGCTTTAATAATTTTATAGCCCCTTTATCTGCGATTAAAAATCGCTCTTTCGCTTCATCGACAAGATTAGCCTCTTCTTCGGTTAGCTTGGTAGCCGTATACGCCCCCCACTCTTTTTTAATCACCTCTTGTGCTTGGTGAATACTAACAACTGCTTCTTGTGCGCTGATATTACCATTTCGAGCTTTGTGACACGTATCCACGATATTGACAGCATACATATCTGCAACGATTTTAAGTTGCTGAAGAGGGACAACTCGATTGTCGTAGACATCTTTAAAATTGTCATTATTTTCTTTCATTCCAGAAAATCCCATGATTGCAACAATGATTGCAATAAGAGAAAGAACAGAGACCAAGCTGAGCAGCTTCGCTTTGATTGTTGACATATTCACTTCCTTTTTTAATAATTACATGTCGTTAGCATAGCATAAATACTATTTTTTTATAGCCCGTTTCCCCACATATGCATCTTCTTACCCACAATAACTTCACACCCTTCAATCAAATCTTCCATAGTATTGATAGCCCGAAACTCTGCAGTATCTAGCAAACTTTCCACATTAGCAACACTTATAGCACCTTTTTGTTGCACAATTATGATTTCAGTCGCATTGAGTAATGTACGATAAATCAATTGCAAAAATTTTAATGGAGAGTGATGCAAGTGTAAGACATCCTGCACAATGACTGCAGAATAGTCACGTGGAATACCCCCTGCAGGAGAGTTGTAGTCTTTTATTGTAAAGCTTTTATGGAGACAGGTGTGAGAAAAATCCCTATGAACACCTGGGAAAAGTGACAGATCAATTTGTCCCTCAAAAGGTGTTAAAAAAGTAGATAGTTCTTCTATCATCCCATCCAAATGACTGGTTATAACCATGATTTTAGTATGGGGTGTAGGATGGAGAAGTTGAGTTATCATAGTGCCAAGTCGTGAAGTTCCCTAAAAAGATAGGCTTCAACAACATCATCAATAGTACGTTGCGTATGCGCTACCAAAACCATCAATTGTTCGTCGATAAATTCCATAACAGGCTCATAATTATCTTTGACAATAACAGCATCCACAAAACACTCAATGTCCTCACGATTTTTAGTAAAATTAATTTCGATAACTTTGCCCTCTTCAATCTCTACAGTTGCCCAAAATGAGGCAGATAAAATCCCCGTAAGTTCAGATTCTTGTGTGTCGTCTCCGTCCATTGGCAATAGCAGAATCATTAGTGATTTACCTTGGACAAATCAAGCTTGAGTGCCTCATTATCCATAATATCAATGTCTTTACGCAATACTTCTCGTGCGATCTCTTTGGCATCGGTGAGTGAGTGCATAGAGCACGTACCACACTGATAGAGATTAAGCTCAGGGATGTCATTTTGTGTCTCCACCGCTATTACATCGTGCATCGATGCTTCCCAGGCGTTGACCACCTCTTCTTCGCTAGGTGTTCCGATAACAGACATATAAAAACCTGTACGACATCCCATAGGTGAGAGATCAATGATCTCGGTCTTGCCATTGTTTAAATGATCACGCATAAACCCTGCGAACAAATGCTCCAAAGTATGAATCCCTTCTTGGGACAAAATCGCTTCATTAGGGCGACAAAAGCGTAAATCAAACACTGTAATATCATCACCCTTGGGTGTTTTCATCCCTTTTGCACGACGAACGGCAGGAGCTGGCATAATAGTGTGGTCAACAGTAAAACTATCAAGAAGTGGCATAAGTATCCTTAAATATCTGATTTTAATTAGGGCAATAGTAACACATTTCATCCTTACATCGCTATAATCTTGCAATTAATTAAGGAATATTATGAAAAGTCTTTTTGACGCTAAGAACGCAAGCCAATATTACAATGATCCACTAGCACTTCGTGTCTACACATCACAATTATTAGGTAAAAATCCTGATTTGGTGCTTCACGGTGGCGGAAATACTTCGGTCAAAATCGACGGGATTTTGTATGTCAAAGGTTCAGGTTGGAATCTCGATACGATTGAAAAGGGGGGGTTTTCACCGGTTGATTTGAATGCACTTATTGCCATGGCACAACGTGATAGTTTGACCGATACACAGATGGTTGCCGAACAACGTTCCGCAATGAGCGACCAAAGTTTCCCCAACCCTTCGATTGAGGCGATATTACATGCTATTATCCC
>CAMBHX010000118.1 GCA_945867285.1 Sulfuricurvum sp. IAE1 | reverse complement strand
AGAATAAATCAGAGCTTGACGGACGAGTGGAAAAAGCGCTTCAAGATGCAGCTATCTGGAAAGAGACAAAAGATCGTTTGAAGCATGATGCTAACGGTCTCTCAGGCGGTCAACAGCAACGTCTATGTATCGCTCGTGCGATTGCAGTTGAGCCTGAAGTGTTGCTCTTTGATGAGCCAACTTCAGCGTTGGATCCTATCTCTACACAAGGTATTGAGCGTCTGGTTATTGAACTCAAAGAGAAGGTGTCTATCATCATCGTAACCCATAACATGCAGCAAGCTGCACGTGTGAGTGACTATACGGGCTTTATGTATTTGGGTGATCTCATCGAGCTTGGACATACCGAAGAGCTATTTGTTACCCCAAAAGAAAAACTTACACAAGAATATATCACGGGGAAATTTGGGTGATGTGGTGTTGTTTTTGCCGTATTAGGCAAGAATTTTAATCGCAACTATTTTGGACTGCCACGGTTTTTTACAAAACCTCGCAGTAACGGTCATTGCGAAAAGTCTACGACGAAGCAATCTATCGCATTTCAAAATAATCCACCATTCAAGGCTCGACTATGAACCTGCTCTCAATCTATCTCACTCGTCCTCTGATCAACTCTACCATCGAATATGCACTCGAACTGACCCTCACCAAAGGATTTGAAAACGGCTACTACGGACAGAATCAAAAATATCATGTCCTTCTCGCCCCATTTGGTGTTTTGACCCTTATCGCAGCAGAAAAACATGAGATTTTAGAAGCCCTTAGAGCCCTCTCAATCTCCCTTGACGAGCCTGATCTCATTACCCAAGATTATCCGATTCGAATCAATCATGAGATGCAAAAACCGTTTGAAGTGACGAATGAAGCGATCGTTTTACAACATAACTCTATCCATGATCTCAACGTCATCGCACTGGCCATCTCTCAGAGTGTCGGATTAGAACACTACGAAAAGCAGCTTGAATCACTTTTTGCTCAAAGCCGTTCTATCATCGAATCAATCCATACAATCTCGCTCTCACGACGCAAACACCTCATGCAATTTGCCTCACGTTTAGCTCTCACTAGGCACGATATGGTAGGCAATCTCGTACTGCTCGACAAACCTAATGTTTTGTGGGATGATGAAGAGGCAGAGATGCTCTACAACGCACTCTCTTTGATCCTAGAGTTACACGATCGGCACGAGATTGCCCTTGCTAAACTCTCTCACATAAAAGAGGATGTGGTACTGGTGATGGATATCATCAATCACAAAAAGAGTGAATACCTCGAGTGGATCATTATTATCCTTATTGGTGTTGAGATCGTTATGGGATTATTTGAATTTTTTAAATAACGCAGTCCTGTATCCGCATAAATCCCCTCTTTATAACTAGTAGGCAATCCTATGAGTTTCATTAAAGAGTTGGATTAAACTTAATGAAACAATTCTGAAACCATTTGGTAGCTGTACAGTAATATTAGCATTCTAGACTGTCATTATCTTTAGACAGAAAGGGATTGATATGAGCATTTTTTCTAAATTTGCCCCAGAAATTTTAATGGACACAAAAGTTAAAGACAAGGTTAATTACCTTGTCAAGTTGACTCAGATGCTTGCTATTATAGCAGTTATAGCTGGCGTTCTAGGGATGGTGCTTTCAAACCTATCTATACGTGCGCTCAATGAAAATTCACTCGAACCACTGGGGCACCTTAGAGTAATCAAAGATACTTATGAGCAAAAAGTGCTCATAGCTGGCAAGCAGATATCGGAAGGGTCAGTTTCTGATTATACACAAGCCAAAAAAGAGCTGATACAGCATAAGGCTATTATCGAAAAAGAGTGGAAAATCTATGCCCAATCTCAATTAACAGAGAAAGAAAAAGAGTTGCTCCCTGATGCGCAACGCTATATGGAGCTCTCGTTAAAAAGTCTTGACACCCTTGCTAGTCTCATAGAGAAGAAGGAGCTTATGGAAATTATGTCATGGAATACCGATGACGCTCCTTACACCATTAATGTGCTTACTCCTATTCTCAACAATATGATGCAAATTCAAATTCAAAATGCTCAAGCTCTTTATCAAAAAACACAAATTCAGTTTTACTTTATCCTGCTTAGCATTTTGATAATCATTGTGGCAGGGGCAATTTATGTAAGTAAGATGGTTAAGCGTGTGGTCTATGACCTCACAGCACCTTTTGGGCGGCTCATTGACCAAACCAAAGCGCTTTCTGAAAATAAACTGGATGAACCATTTGTTTGGGAGCGTAATGATGAGATTGGACAAGTAGGAAAAAGTTTTGAGCTTTCTCGTCAAGCGTTATATGATTTATTTGAGCAAATCAATATTCAAAATAAAGAACTTGAGCAAATCAACCAGCTTGTGCGTAGCAGCATCAATTACGCCAGTCGTATACAGCGATCATTTCTGCCAAATCCTCGTATGCTCGATAGTTTTTCAAATGATGCGTTTGTTATATGGAAACCTAAAGATGTCATCGGCGGAGACTGCTACTGGGTGGATAAAACCGATAAAGGTTTTTTTGTAGCGATTATTGATTGTACGGGTCATGGGGTTCCTGGCGCATTGATGACGTTTGTTGTTATCTCGATTCTTGATCGGTTGCTTGTTCAGCAACGTCATCTTGATGATCCAGCAAGGCTTTTAGGTGAAGTGAATCGTTTGGTCAAAGAAACTCTCGGACAGTTTGACGAAACCAGCGAATCTAACGACGGAATGGATGGAGCGTTTTGTTATGTCGATCTTGAGCAAATGAAATTGACTTTCTCAGGAGCAAATACTCCACTTCTCTATATAGATGAAGGACAATTGCATCACATTAAACCAGACAAGCATAGTATCGGTTATGTTCACTCTGATCCGGATTATGTCTTTACTAATCATGAACTTGATATTAAGGAGGGGATGAAGTTTTATCTGACAACCGATGGGATGATTGATCAAATTGGTGGAGATAAGCGCATAGCATTTGGGAAAAAACGATTAATGGAAATAATTCATAATAACCATCACAGACCTATGAAAGAACAGGAGGAAATTATCCTTGAAAAGTATAACGCTTATAAAGGCAATGAGTCTCAGCGCGACGATAACACGTTTATCGCATTTACACTGTAGGAGTAGCACATGACATTACATGAATATAGTGAGCTAAAGAATATTATCGAAGACAGCAAGGTGATTTTTTGTTATAACGGGTATCTCTCACAAGGGATTATAGTCGCTGTAAGCTCCATGATCAAAGGGAAGCTCACGGCTTCATCCACAAACATGGGTGTTAGTCAAAAGGTGCTTTATATGTTTGTTGAACAAGCACAAAATATTACCCGATATTCCGCCGATCAGCTTCATGATGACGATGACGCGGTTGGTGTTCGATACGGATCCATTGCTGTTGGTATCGAAAATGAGAAGTTTTATATTATGTGCTCTAATCGGATGGAAAAAGATAAAGTTGACTCTCTTCGTGAGAAGCTTGAAGCTATTGCGGCAATGAATTCGGATGAATTAAAAGCATTGTACAAAGAAAAAATCAGAAATGATGCTGATGATGGAAGCAAAGGGGCGAGCATTGGCTTTATTGAGATGGCTCGTAAATCAACAGAACCTATCGAATTTAGTTTCACGCCTGTGAATGAAGATTACGATTGTTTTACATTAAAAGTAATGATTTAATTAAAAGGAAAAAGATATGATTACTGAAATTAAAAGTACTGCAACTACCCCACACATTACGTTGAACTATGCCAAAAATATTTACCTTTTTGAAGGCGAATCGTTTCCTGAAGATGTCAATGATTATTTTGACCCTATTATGCAACCTCTTGAAGATCACTTGAGAAAGTTGCAAAATGGTAATATTCAAATGGATTTTTTTCTCACCTATTTTAATAGTGCGAGCACCAAGGTATTTTTCAATCTTTTTAGTTTATTGGAAGATGTTTCTGAGTTCAATTCTGTTACCGTTAACTGGAAGTATCATGCTGAAGATGATACGGCTGAAGAGTTTGGTCAAGAATTCAAGGAAGATCTAGTGAATGTTGAGTTCAATTTTGTAGCAATTTAAGTAGGCGTCCTCAAATCATTGCTTAGTGTCTTGTTGGAATATTATGTCGTTTGTGATCCTTTTGTAATCAACTGGGATTACAATGTCCACTATGAATGAAATATTAACCTACAAATCTGTTTTTATCTCTGACCTCCACCTAGGTACTCGTGACGCTCAGTCTGAAGCGCTTTTAGAGTTTGTCCGTAATGTTGAATGTGAAACGCTCTATCTAGTAGGCGATATCATCGATGGATGGGAGATCAGACGTAACTGGCGATGGAGTCAATCCCAATCCGATGTATTGCAAAAACTCTTACGAAAAGCCCGAAAAGGGACAAAAATCCATTATATTATTGGTAATCACGACGAGTTTTTACGCTCATTTTTACCCATGATGATGGGGGATAATATCACGATTGAGCATGAACGTGTTCATTATGGTATTAATGGCAAAAAGTATCTTGTGGTTCATGGGGATATGTTTGATGCGGTGACAATGACCAAAAAATGGGTTGCTCATCTGGGTGATCGTGCTTATCTGTTTTTATTAAGCCTCAATCGTCCTATCAATAGCGTACGTCGATGGTTTGGGCATCATCGCTATTGGTCGCTCTCCAAGATGGCAAAACAAAGTGTCAAGCAAGCGGTCAGTTTTATCACCGACTATGAAGAAGTTCTTTCAAGCCATGCAGATGACAAAGGGTTTGATGGGGTCATTTGCGGGCATATTCATCACGCAGAGATACGTACTATCAATGGTATCGAGTATCTCAACTGTGGTGACTGGGTCGAATCATGCACTGCTGTCGTAGAGCATTATGACGGGAGATTTGAAATCTATGAGCACCACCAAAACTATTAGTATCCTCTTTTATAAGGGTGAGGGGACAACGCTTGAAAAGCTCATACGCTGGT
>CAMBHX010000117.1 GCA_945867285.1 Sulfuricurvum sp. IAE1 | reverse complement strand
GGTTTGAACTCATCAGTCTCAAGAATATTGAGAGGATAAGCACGAGCTTTGATACCATAGTCATTTTCCCACTTGAGAGCCAATTCATCTGCCATTTCTTTGTTACTGTTATAGGTAAATGCGATATTCACCCCTTTGGAAGCAAATTTAGTAGCGATTGCTTCTCCGATACCTTTAGTGGCTCCTGTGATGACGAGGGTTTTGCCTTTCATATTGTCCATTATTATGCTCCTTGTATAGTGTAGTTTTGTAAGATGGTTTCAAGTTTCTTGAGATTTTCAACACTAGGTGGTGTGAGGGGTAGACGGTATTCGAGTGTATCGATGAGCCCGCAAACATACATTGCCGCTTTTATCATGATGGGATTGGATTCCAAAAAGAGGGCTTTGTTGATGGGATAGAGAGCATCATTGAGAGCCTTGGAGCCACTCAAATCTCCACTTAACGCTTTGGAAACAAGTTGACTTTTCAAATCAGGAAGTATGTTGGATGTAACCGAGGTAATACCAGCTCCTCCATTGGCTAAAATAGCGTAGTCAATTGCATCATCACCACTAAAGACTTTGAGATCAGGTCTACGAGATAGGAGTTCGATCGCACGTTCGATACTTCCTGTAGCTTCTTTGATACCATAGATATTTTCTACATCATCAAACAAGCGTATGACCGTATCAGCTGTTATGTCACACACGGTTCGTCCTGGGACGTTGTAAAGCATAAAAGGTAGGTTGGGCACACTTGAAGCAATAGCTTTGTAGTGTTGATAAAGACCCTCTTGAGAAGGTTTGTTATAGTACGGCGCTACTGAAAAAATAGCATCTACACCGCACTCTTGCGCTACACGAGCAGCCTCGATGGCTTCGGTAGTGGAGTTGCTTCCTGCTCCTGCTAGGACTTTAGTTGCTGTTCCTTTGCAGACAGCAACAGCAATTTCCATACAGATGCGATCTTCATCATAGGTGAGTGTTGCACTTTCACCAGTCGTTCCTACAGGACATACAGCATTGATACCATGACGGATTTGGCGCTGTATCAACTGGGCGTATTTTTGCTCATCGAGTTTTCCATTTTTGAAAGGGGTGATGAGAGCTGTAGTAGAGCCTAAAACCAGATTCATTTTTTTCCTTTGCGCAAGATGACTGTGGTTGATTTGTCAAGAGTAAAATAACGTTTTGCCACTTCTTGAAGCTCTTTTGTAGTGAGAGCATTAATTGCATTTTCATAATTTTGTAGAGGTGCTAAATCACCACGTGCTAAATAGCCTCCAAAAAGCTCAGCTACGGAGGTTGAGCTTTCCAGAGAGTAGATGAAATCGGATTTGGTATTGATTTTGACTTTTTCAAGTTCTTTATTTTTAACACCATCTTTTTGGAGAGCAATTATCTCTTTCCAGATCTCATTTTCGATTTCTTCGGCTTTCACCCCTTTGTTGGCAATAGCGAGAAACAAAAAGACACCTGCATCGATGTTTTCCATATTGTAAGCATGAATTTGGTTGGCGAGACGTTTGTCATCAACGAGGGTTTTGTACAATCGTGAGCTTTTACCAGAGCTTAACAGTTCACTTAAAGACGAGAGTTTTGGTTGGTCGGCATGTTGAAAATTAGGGATAGGAAAAGAGATGGCGATCATCTCTACTTCGCTCTCTTTGAGCACTTCGACACGTCGTGCCCCATCTTGTTGAGGTTCGATAGTTGTCACGACTGGAATGTCAAGTGTATTGGGAATGGCACCAAAATGTTTTTGTGCCTCTTTGAAAACACGTGCTGGTTTGATATCACCTGTTACGACTAAAATAGCATTTTTAGGTTGATAATAAGTGGCGTGAAATTTTTGGATATCTTCGAGTTTCCATGTTTGAATATCATTCATAAAACCAATAGGTGTCCAGTGGTAGGGGTGATAGATATAGGCGCTGTTAAAGAGACGAAAATACAAATAACCCATAGGATTGTTGTCAGTTCTCCATCGACGCTCTTCAGCTACGACGTTACGTTCCGGTTGGAACTCATCATCTTTGAGATTGAGGTGTTGCATCAGTTCAGCATACAGTGTAAATGATTTTTCCATATTGTCACTGCTGGATTTGATGTAATAATGGGTGTAATCAAAGCCAGTAGAGGCATTGTTCATCCCCCCAATACTTTTAACTTCTTCGTCAAATTCACCCGCTTTGAGGTTTTTGGTCGATTTGAAATTCATATGTTCAAGCATGTGGGCGATGCCACTTTTACCCATCACTTCATTACGGCTTCCTACTTTGTAAAATACATCAGTAGAGATAACATTAGAACCATTTTCCATGGGGATAACGACGACTTGAAGGCCATTTTTGAGTGTTTTTGTTTCGAAGTTTGGTAAAGAAGTGGCCATTAAAATTCCTAGTGTCAAAAATAAGAGAAAGACGATTTTCATAAACGATCGGCGCCTATGGCTTGAGTGATGTTGGTAAAGCCATCACGTGCGAGTAAATCGATCAGGCCATGGTTGATGTCAGCAACCATTTCGGGACCTTTGTAGATAAGTGATGTATAAAGCTGTACCAAAGAAGCACCTGCTCGAATACGACGATAGGCTTCTTCGGGTGTGGAGATGCCTCCTACACTGATGAGCGTTGTTTTACCATAGAGTTCACGAGCTATGGCATCAAAGATATAAAAACTTCGTTCACGTAATACTTCACCGCTGATACCACCAATATCTTCGGGTTCACTCACCAAAGAGTAATCGATAGTGGTATTGGTGGCGATAATCCCATCGGCACCACTCTCTACTGCATGGACACATAACGCAACGGCTTGGGCCTCCTCCATATCGGGGGCAATTTTGAGTAAAATCGGCTTGGAAGTAAGGGCTTTGGCAGCAGTGAAAAGTTCACTAATAAACTCCTCATTTTGTAAATCACGTAATCCCGGTGTGTTTGGAGAAGAGATATTGATGACCATATAGTCAGCGTATTCATGGAGGGCTTTGATGAGGGTCGTGTAGTCTTTGATGGCGTTTTCTTCGCTGGTTGTTTTGTTTTTCCCGATATTGATACCCAGTGGAGTACTAAAAGGGTAAATGTTCTTGAGGCGATGAGAGATGCGAAACAGTCCGTCGTTGTTGAAACCCATGGCATTTTGGATGGATTCTTCTTCAATATGCCTCCAAAGTCTCGGACGAGGATTTCCCTCTTGTGGCTTAGGGGTCAGAGTACCGATTTCACTAAAGCCAAATCCAAGTGCTACCGTTCCTTCTATCATCGTAGCATTTTTGTCAAATCCAGCAGCTAGACCTACTGGATTGAGAAAGGTACGACCAAAAAGCTCTTGAGAGAGGCTAGTGTGAGAGACGAAGTTTTTGGTAATCATGGAGTTGAAAAGTGGAGGGCAGTAGTGCGCACAACGCAGTGCAAAACCGACGACTGAGTGCGCCGTTTCAGGCTGTAGTTTAAAAAACCAAGGTTTGAGCGTTTCGTAATCAATCATTCTGGCAACCATCCCTTTTGAACGTTGTAAATATTGGTGATTATACTCAAAAAAGGTTAAAGGATGGTTTAGCTCTCCATTTTTCCAGCAAGACGTTGATAGTTTTCACTGGTTTGGAGGAGCTCTTTATGGGTACCATGTGCAATGATGTGACCCTCTTCAAAATAGAAAATAGTGTCGGCTGACTCAATAGTACTTAACCTGTGGGCAATAGTAATGGTGATTTTATTGTGCGCAAAAGTTTTGAGATTTTCTTGAATTTTTTTCTCACTTTCATTGTCTAGGGCACTTGTGGCTTCGTCTAGAATCAGCAGAGAAGCATTTTTATAGAGTGCACGAGCAATGGCGATACGTTGACGCTGTCCCCCTGAGAGGTTGCTTCCAAACTCTTGCATTTGAGTATGAATTCCTTGGGGAAGAGCATGAGCAAACTCTAATGCATCGGCAAGTTGAAGTGCCTCTAAAACACGTAGTACATCCAGAGGACTTCCATATGCAACATTAGCAGCAAGGGAGTCTTGAAAAATATAAACACGTTGAGGAACCATCGAGATTTGTTGACGCAATGAGTTTTGGGTGTAGTCGCTCAAAGAGGAACCGTTGAGGATAATAGAGCCTTGGCGTGGATCATAAAAACGTAAGATGAGATTTATAAATGAGCTTTTCCCTCCACCGCTTTGCCCCACTAGGGCGATAGAATCTCCAGATTTAATGGTGAGATTAATATGTTGAAGTACTGGCTTTTCACCAAGATTCAAAGAGACATCATTAAAATGGATACTTTTGATAGGTTCATCCAAAACAAGATTGCCATCTTTGATTTCATTTTGGATGTCAAAAATATGAAAAACACGTTCGCTGGCTGCTTGCGCATCTTGGATTTTCCCATAAATGGAACCAATTCGTCGTACTGGCTGAAAGACCAATCCAACAGCAGTTAAAAATGCAGTGAACTCACCCACGCTCATCACGCCCGAATAAACCTGTTTTCCACCAACAAAAATCACAGCTGCAAGACCGGCAGCTGCAATGATTTCCATAACAGGGGAGACAAGTTCGTTGATATAAGTGGCTTTCATATTGATCTTGAAAAAATGCTCATTTTCCTCTTTGAAACGGTGTAATTCATATTCTTCGGTTGCATTGGCTTTGATGATTTCGTTATTATTGAATACTTCGGTAAGCCTTGTCAGGACATCGGCATTTTTTTCTTGTGAACGATGGGAGAGTTTTTTGAGTCGTTTGGCAATCAATATGAGTGGATAAATAACTAGAGGAACGACGAAAAGTGACCAAAAAGCTAAGGTAGGATTGAGATAAATAACATAGCCAACAAGAGCAATAACTGTGGCGATTTCACGAATAAACTCTGGTAACATCGAAGAGACAAAATATTGAACACGGGCAAGGTCATTGGTAATGCGCGAGATGAGTTCTCCGCTACGATTGGCGTACAGAAATGCCATATCAAGGTTCATGATTTTTTCCAGTAAATCTTCACGAAGACGTGA
>CAMBHX010000116.1 GCA_945867285.1 Sulfuricurvum sp. IAE1 | reverse complement strand
TACCAGTTGTTCTGCCAAGAGCATCGCTGGGTAGCTACGTACGGATGAGATAACCGCTGAAAGCATCTAAGCGGGAAGCCAACTCCAAGATGAACTCTCCCTGAAGTTCCCTTGAAGACTACAAGGTTAATAGGCTAGGTGTGTAAGAGCAGTAATGCTTTCAGCTGACTAGTACTAATAGAACGTTCGTCTTTTTTAATTCTAATATGTGCATGCACTGCCTTATTAAGAACAATCAGTAAAATGATAATAGTAGTTACGTTTATAAGTTTGACGACTGACAATAACAAATAACTCAAGACCACTTAGAGTAAAACACATTGATACAATGTCTTTTACTCTAAGTGTTCAGGTGGCTATAGAGAGGGGGAAACGCCCGGTCCCATTCCGAACCCGGAAGCTAAGACCCTCATCGCTCATAATACTGCATCTTTCAGGTGTGGAAACGTAGGTCGCCGCCTGGCCTTGGAATATCTCTTCTTTCTTTTATAACTATTTCTTTTTTACAATCACAACACTTACTCTTTTATATTTTTACAATTAGAATCAGATCTTTTTACTTTACGATTGCACTTTAAACTTAAATTTTTGATACTGATCTGTTTTGCGCATTACAATTAGAACCCATTTTTTCTTTTTACAATAATGTCATATTCGTTACTATGAACGAAGTGCACCACTTGCTGTTCACACGCATGGATTTGGCTAGCGCTGCGCATAAACACTTGGCCAGTTAAAAAAGTAAAAAATATTCTTGTGTCATTGTAACATAGGTGTCTAAATAAATTATGACCCTGCTAATATTTCTCTCATAGACGGACCCTTTAATTCAACTTTATGAGCAGTATGAATGAGTCTGTCCATCATAGCATCTGCAATAGTTTCATTTCCTAGATAGGAATGCCAATCTTTGATTGGAAGTTGAGCCGTAATGATTATTGAACCATTAAACATTCGATCTTCTATTACTTCAAACAGATCATTGATCTCATCCCCTTTGAGTGGTGTAACTCCGAAATCATCAAGCAGCAATAATTTAAATTTTGAGATTTTCGCGAGTGTTTTCGTATAGCTGCCATCGAGTCTTGCCGTTTTAATCTCTTCAAGTAATGAAGTGACACGGTAGTACTTTGTATTATGTCCAAGGGTGATACATCTTCTAGCAAGAGCTTGTCCTAAAAAACTTTTGCCGGTACCTGTGGCCCCTGTGATAAGAATATTTTGATTCTTGTTTACGAAGTCACCGTTTGCCAAAGAGAGGATGAGCGACTTATCCAGTTTTCTTTGCGGCAGATATTGTATCTGCTCCAGTGATGCTGTTTTATCTTTGAGGCAAGCCAGTGCAAGCATCCTTTTTATACGTTTATCCTGTCTTTGGTTTATCTCTGCTTCAAAGAGATGAAACACTCTCTCCTCAAACGAGAGTGTAGTGTATTTGGTGTCTTCACATTGAAGCAGCAGTGATTGTTTAAAGCCTCCCAAGCTTAGTGTTGTTAATTGATCCAGAAGTGTTGATGTGGTGATCATTATATTTTTACCTCGTTTATTTTATTGTTTATTTGTGCGTAATATTCACTTCCTCTGATGTTTTCATGTTTATTAGTAAAGATATTGTTAACACTTTTTTGAGGATTATGTAGCAGATAGCTTTTTGTTTTTAGCATCGACTCTATTGAGCTTACTTTGTGAATATTAAGCTCTAGTGCCACTGCTGACATTACCTCTAGTGCATGTGCGCCATATGTTTTTGATAAACTTAAAATGGCCATACAAGACTTGTGTCCCCGAACTTGGTGGGAGCGTGAGTTCATGATGCTCTCCATCAGTGCTGTTGTGCTAGCTCCCATACTGTTTGCCCAGTTCAATATTCTTCTTGGACTCCATTTCTCATATTGGTATTGATGATCATGAGGCATATGCTCAAGCAGTGTTGAATCATGATAGGGCTGTGATAGTTTAGGATGTTGCGCTATTATTTCTCCATCAAGCGCGATTATTACCGATGTTGCAGAATAGGTGATATCTACTTTTTTACCCAAATATTTAAAAGGAACCGAATATCCGCTTCCATCAAGTTCTACATGATAATCGATACCTACTGTCGCGGTTTTAAACTCTTTATAGATGTAGTTGTTTGCTCGAAGCGGATGTAGCGATGGCTGATCCAGCGCTAAGAACAACTCAGTCCTGCTTTTACCAAGACGTCTGATGACTTTATGGTTATATCCGTCTAAAAGCAGGTTTATCTGCCCATTAAGCTCATCTACGTCAAAGAAGCTGTGGTGACGGAGTTTCATCAATATCCATCGCTGGATTGCTTTTACTCCAAGCTCTACTTTTGATTTATCTTGAGGTTTATAGGGACGTGCTGGTTCTATGGCGACTCCATAATGTCTACCCATATCCGCGTAGCTGTCATTTAATCTGACGATACCTTTTTTATGAGAGATAACTGCAGCTTTGAGATTATCAGGAACAAGTATATTTGGAACACCGCCATAAAACCTAAAAGCCAACACATCGGATGCAATAAAATCCTTTGTCGATTGTGTCGCTGTGGCGTGGACAAACGTATATCCGCTTGCACCTAAAACACAAACGAAGATCTGGGCCTTTGTGATCTCGCCGGTTATTTGATTTACAATTGGCATTGTAAGCCCGCTGTAGTCAATAAAAAGCTTATCACCAGCGTAGTGGATCTGTCTCATCGAAGGGTTTATGGATTGTACGTATCTGCTGTAGTAGCGGTTAAACTGGCTATAGCTGTACAGATCTGGCTGAGACTCTTTTAGCTCCTCATACAGCAAAGCTCTTGTCATCCCTTTTTTGGTGAGTTCTTCTCGGATAGTGTTCCAGTTCGGATGTTTGTGGTTGGAGGTTGATTTTACTTGCTGAGCTGATTTGCTTGGGTGGAACAGTTGCTTTAAGTCGGTGTCATTGAGAGCCAAGAGCTCTTCTAGTGAAGATCCGCGTTCTACAAAGTTTTTAACGTAATTGGCGACGCTATTTCTAGATACGCCTGTTATCGATTGAATCTGCCTATTAGATAACAGGTTAAGATATTTTAATCTCAACACCTCTTTTATTTTACTCATACTGATCTTCCTCATTCCGCGCCTTTTTTGTGCGCATTATAGTGAAGAATATTCTTTGACTTAATGATAACTTAGACGCGCATTACTGCTTATCGACTGGCCAAATAAAGCATGCGCGCAGTGGCCAAGTGTTGATGCGCGCGTACACTTGCTTCATCTGCCTCACATGTTACAGCGTGTCATCATGTCACAGTATCCATAATTCTAAATGCTTGAAATATTGATATATTTTGCTATAATAACTCAAGTTTATCTTAAAGGTTAGTTATGGTTAAAATTATTGCTCTTCTGATGTTTATTGTTTCATTATTATTTGGTGTTGTTAACGTTAATAAGGCTACGTCAGCACAACTGGAAGCACTTAATGGTATTGGACCCAGTAAAGCCGCTGAGATTATAAAATATCGTAAGGCTCATGGTGGATTTAAGAGCGTGGATGAGCTTGTTAATGTCAAAGGTATTGGACCAAAAACAGTACAGAAATTTAAGTCTCAAGTAACAGTGCGGTAACTTTTTTGATTGTATAAGAAAAGAGTGATTTTGTTCTATCAGCAAGTGCTGATAGAGTAAGTAGTGACTTAGTAGTTACTGCTACGATCTTCGAAAGGTGCACCTGCAATAACTTTGCGAGATACAGTGTACGGGATCAATGCTGCAGCACGAGACTGTTTGATTGAAATCGTTACCATATCTTGGTGACGTTTACAGTTACCTGTCAAACGACGTGGCATGATTTTGAAACGCTCAGAGAGCGAAAATTTCAATGATGCTACATCTTTGTAGTCAATGAAATCTGTTTTTTGTTCGCAATATTTGCAAAAACGTTTTTTAAATTTTCTTTTTTCTGACATGGTTTATCCTTGTGCTTTTTTCTAGAACGGAATTTCTTCGTCATTTATATCAATCTCAGGGAGATTGTTCTTTGGCATGGCAACTGGTGCTGGTTTTGAATATGATGGCGCTGGATTCGGTTTTTGTGCAGGTGCTTCATAACCACTGTCATAGCTTCCTTCTCCAGCATCACTGTACCCACCTGATGGGGCATCTCCACGTGAGTCAAGCATTTGCATAGTCTCAACGATAACGGAGTGCTTAGAGCGCTTTTGTCCACTTGCTTGGTCTACCCATTGGTCAAACTTCAATCGTCCCTCAACAAGGATTTTAGAACCCTTGCGAAGATATTGATTGGCTACCTCTCCTGAACGTCCAAAGAAGGTGATGTCTACAAAACATACCTCTTCTTTTTTCTCACCATTAACTGTAAATTTGCGACTGGTTGCAATGGCTGTGTTGGCGATTGCAGATCCACCCTGTGCATATTTTAGCTCGATGTCACGTGTAAGATTTCCAACTAATACGATTTTGTTAAACATATGTTTTCCTTGAAAGCTTAAGAAGCTACTTCTTCAGTTGTCTCAGCAGCTACAGGAGTAGCAGCAACAGGTGCAGCAACAGTTTTTTTGGTTTTTTCAACCATACCATTCCATGCAGCGATTTCACGCTTGCTATCGTACTTCATAGTGACGAAACGCAAAATCTCCTCATTGATACGGAAACGACGCTCGATTTCAGTAATAGCTGAAGGCGCAACGGTGTAATACATGACGTAGAAATAACCACGCATATTTTTTTCGATTGGGTATGCTAATTTTTTCATTCCCATAGCATCACGTGCGATAATTTCACCACCGTTTGATGTGATGACCTCTTCAACAAGTGTTAGGGTGTTTTTAATCTCTTCTTCTGTAAGAGTTGGTTTTACGATTACTAGGTTTTCGTAATGTCTCATAGCGTATGTCTCCTTATGGTGTTCGCCCCTTATGGTTGTTATACAGCACGACAATCGTGTTGCAAAGAGCAAGGAACGCGCGGATTATACTAAAAAATAGCTTAATATAAGTTTTAGTTAAAGTACGCTTTG
>CAMBHX010000115.1 GCA_945867285.1 Sulfuricurvum sp. IAE1 | reverse complement strand
CTTGAAGGGATGGCGAGGCTTTTAAATCCGTATGCTTTGCACCCATGAGGGGTCTTGGCTTCCCACGTAACATAATAATAAATACATTTTTGACAGATTATTTTTTGCATTAGGGTATTTTAGCGTATAATGCACCACTTTTTTATAGGATTTAAGTATGACAAAACTACTTTCGATGTTACAACTTCAACAAGAACTCAATGATGCTACCAATGGAGCCGGTTGGGAAGCAGGCATCACTAAAAATGGTAAAAAAATTAACTGGCGTCGATGTATTTATATGGAATCTGCTGAAATGATTGATTCATTCGGATGGAAACATTGGAAAGGGATCGCTCAAGAGACTGATTACGCTAATTTACAAATTGAGATTGTCGATGTGTGGCACTTTGTGATGAGTTTGTTATTGGAGTTTAATAATCAATCTCGAACTATTGAAGAATTGGCAACTGATATTGTATCAACACCACAATATCAAAGACTTTTAGGGACTAAAATCCCTGAATTTGCTACGGATGATATGCTGATGGGGAAAATCGAAAATGTTATGCGTCTTTCACTTATCCCTGTTTCACCTGAAATGATGGGGGCGAGTATCGAAGAGTTCTTGGAACTTAGTTTTATGGGGGGTCTAAACTTGGAACAACTCTACGGACTTTATGTGGGTAAAAATATTCTCAATCAATTCCGACAAGATCATGGATATAAAGACGGAAGTTATATTAAGATGTGGGATGGCGTGGAAGATAATGCTGTTATGAAGCGAGCATGGGAAAATGATCCTGATATGTCCCCTCGAGAGTTATATACGGTTTTAAAAACAGTTTATCCTGCGTAATTTTTAAATTAGAAAGTGGAATGTCTTAAGAATCACTCAGGAATTGTTTGAGCATAGTTCAATTCTTTTTCCATCTTACTTCTTTTAGAGTTCAATAAAACTGGTATTATTGGGCCAATAACACGCATGAAAGGGATAAGTAGTTGATCCTTTTTCAGCTTTACGAAATATCTGAAAAGAGCTATTTAGCCCATTTATTATTTCATAAACAGCATCAATACGTGTATCATATATGCTCTTGCGTATTGGCGATGCTCCACCCCATGCTAATACGACATAATGGCTATTGAGTAAGACTTCCCTAAAAGCACTATCATTGTCATCACCAATAATATTCACACCACTATCATAGGCTTGCATCACATCCTTTGGATAAGTCCCACGAAGGGCAAAAAGATTTAATATCTCTATTTTGGCCACATCATCAAATGTTTTGTATATTGTTTTCTCAACATTTGAAACGGTTTTGTCCGCTTTAAAGGCATCTGCAGAAGATGGATTTTTTAATATTACTGCCATGGTTTTAGTTCTGAGTTCATTTTCAAAAAAGGGAATACTAAGAGTATATCTGTAATTATTGTCTTTACTGAAATATACTTGTATTCGTTCAGTGTCTACCTCTAAAAAGTGAGAGACTTGTCTTCCTATGTGTGGTTTCATTATCACTATTTCAAAAAGTCATCGTCAAAAATAACCATCTCATAGACACTTCGCTTGGTCACAAGTGATTTTTCCAGTGGAACTCCACTGGCGTTACGCATTCGAGATATTTCAGCACGCAACTCCATCATCTCTTGTTCCATCATCTCCATTTTATTTTTGAGACGAAGCACAATATCCACACCTGCCAAATTCACACCGACTTCACGAGTAAGTCGCAAAATCATTTTGATTTTTTCAATATCACGCTGAGAATAGAGACGTATTTTTCCATCCGAACGAGAAGGTGTAATGAGATTTTCACGCTCATATTGACGAAGTGTTTGAGGGTGAATTTCGAGGATTTTTGCCACAATGCTGATCATATAGACAGGTTCATCAAAATGGTGCATAGCCTACTCCTGCGGTAAAGATTGTTTCATAATGTCAACGAGTTTATCATCCAAAGTGTCAACTGCCGGCAAGACAATGTTAGCCTTGAGATACAAATCACCACGGATACCGCTTTGACGATTAGCAACCCCCATTTCTTTGAGGCGGAAACGTTGTCCATTTTTGGTATTTTCTGGCACCTTAAGTGTCACTTCTTTTTCCAATGTCTGAACACTCACTTTTCCACCAAACAGCGCAGCATACAAGGGAACATTAAATGTTTTAACTAATGTATCACCCTCACGCTCATACTCTGGATTAGGAGAAATATCGATTTTAAGATACAAATCTCCAGCTTGTGGGCCATGCTTTTTCCCTTTTCCTTTAACGCGAAGTTTTTCACCACTTTTTATCCCTGCTGGGATTTTAATATCAAAACTTTCACCACTAAGATTGATAGCATGTTTTCCACCCAAAACTGCCGTAGCAAAAGGGACTATGACATTAGCCTCGATATCAAGATTTACCGCACCGCCAAATCCGCCACCACCGAAACCACCAAATCCACCGCCACCAAAGCTGCCACCGCCTCCACCAAACATGGAGCGTAAAATCTCATCTAGATCGACATTTCCACCTTGTGCACGAGAAAAATCATGGAAATTTTGCCCGCCAAACATAGCATCACCATGTTGGTCATATTGGGCTTTTTTTGATTTATCACTAAGCACTTCATAAGCTGCATTTATCTCTTTGAATTTCTCTTCTGCCGCTGGGTCTTTGTTCACATCGGGGTGATATTGACGTGCGAGCTTCCGATAGGCTTTTTTAATTTCTGCCTCACTGGCGCTAGGGGTAATTTCGAGAGTAGTATATAAACTTTTTGACATTTGATAAATCCTGAGTTATTGTATAGTTGTTAATAGTGTGAAAATTATAGCAAAATAGTTGAGTCAATGTCAATCAAGGTTAAAAGCTAACATGCGTTAAACTGGGATAATGGGAGGATAAAAGATTGCGCCAAAGGAGCGCAAGGTTTTTTAGTGCAAAAAGTGGCGAACGCCTGTAAAGTATAACGACATTCCGTGCTCATTGGCTGCTGCGATAACCTCTTCGTCACGTACTGAACCACCTGGCTGAATGACAGTTTTGACGCCTGCTTCTGCGGCTGCATCGATGGAATCACGAAATGGGAAGAACGCTTCAGACGCTAATGCTGAACCACTCACATCCAATCCCATCTCATGTGCTTTTTTAAGTGCACAACGTGCAGCATCAACACGAGAAGTCATCCCCATACCCACAGCAACCATCGCTGCATCTTTGACATACACAACACAATTTGACTTAGTCAGTGATGCCACTTTATAAGCGATCTCAGCATCTTTCATCGCACTAGCATCAGCAACATGCGTAGTAACTAATTGAGCATTTCTTACTTCATTCTCACTCACGCGGTCAGCATCTTGGAATACAAATCCGCCGTCAATATGTTTGAAATCGATTGTATCGTTGCTCAATACAATGCGGTCACTTCCGTATTCAAAAAGCTTTAATCGCTTTTTAGACTCAAAGACTGCTTTTGCATCATCATCAATACGTCCTGCAATAATCACTTCGAGAAACATTTCATTCATTTTTTCGGCCAACTCTTTGGTTACTACGCCATTAACTGCAACCACGCCCCCAAATGCTGAAATAGGATCACATTTGAGTGCTTCAGCATAGGCATCCAGAAGAGTATCACGAATCGCAAAACCACACGGATTACCATGTTTGGCGATACAAATAGCATTTTCATCTCCAAAAGCTGCTGCAATTTTGACTGCACCGCTAATATCGGTCAGATTGTTAAAACTTGCTTCCCCTTTGAGTGTAGTGAAGTTTTTAGAGAAGAATGTATCAAACTCATATAATCCCCCTTTTTGATGCGGGTTTTCTCCATAACGGGTATCCATCACTTTGTTTCCAACGATAAATTGCTTCTCACCCATACCACTATTGAAACGCTTGTTCATATAGTTGGCAATCATACTGTCATATGCTGCTGTATGCTCGTATGCCTTGATCATCAAATCACGTCGAAGCTCCAAAGTGTTCAAATCGTTTCCAAGGGCATTAATAACCGCAAAATAATCATCAGGCGAAGTAACAATCAGTACATCATTGAAATTTTTGGCAGCGGAACGGACCATTGCAGGTCCACCGATATCGATATTTTCGATAATCTCATCAAAATCATCCGTTTTTTCAATCGTCGCTTTAAACGGATAGAGATTTACACACACCAAATCAATCGCTTCAACGCCAAGTTCTCGTGCTTGATCAATATGTGACTGTTTGTCTCGACGATGCAAAATCCCCCCGTGAACAAATGGATTAAGCGTTTTGACACGTCCCTCGAAACACTCTGGAAACTTGGTCACTTCATCAATCTCGATCGCCGCAACTCCCGCATCCGTAAGCATCTTAAACGTCCCGCCCGTAGAGATAATCTCATAGTTCAAACGATTGAGAGATTTGGCAAATTCTACGATATCAGTTTTATCGCTAACGCTCAACAAAGCACGTTTCATGAAGTTCCTTTTGAAAGGGTACTTGACCCATAAGTTAATGGTGGAATTGTAACAAATGGTGGTTTAGAGTAAGGTAAATCAGGTATTAAGAACCTGCTCAAAAATATTCTTTGCTGTCTTCCATCGGTCTTCTTTGGAATGCATCATCACAATAACATAATCCTGATTCCCTTTTTTAGCACGTGCAATCAGGCATTGTCCTGCTTTGTTGGTGTAACCCGTTTTTACCCCGACAGCGTATTCATAACGATTTAAAAGGCGATTGTGGGTGTATGCATAAAACTTTTTATGCGTATTTTGAGAATAATAGGTATGCTCATTGAGGGCACAAATAGCGTTAAACGTGCTGTTACGGATAGCAAATTCGGTCAGTTTAAGCAAATCGTTAGGAGTCGTATAGTGATCAGGTCCATCATAACCACACGGATTACTAAAGTGGCTGTTGCGCATCCCGATACTGTAAGCATAACGGTTCATCATAGCTATAAAATTTTCTTCAGTTCCACCGACGCTTATTGCAATCGCTTTAGCAGCATCATTATCAGATTTGATCATCATCGCCTTGACCAAATCCGA
>CAMBHX010000114.1 GCA_945867285.1 Sulfuricurvum sp. IAE1 | reverse complement strand
CCCTGCTTAGTTTATTTCCGCTTCTGTCACTTTTTCTCATTGTGGCACTAGGTGTTGTTCATGCACGACATCAAAAACGGTGGATTTATTTATGGATTTTTCTCTCAATCGTGACCTTTTACGCTAGTGCTCTTGGTTTACAAAAATTTCTAGGATTTCATACTATCTGGATTGTTTCGCTTACTTGGATAACAATCACTTATCTTCTCTATCGTCGTCTTGTAGGGAACCGTTTTTGAACCGTGCCAAAATCACGTTAAGCTATAACGGTGCGAGCTTTTTAGGCTCCCAACAACAACCAAATACGCATCAAACCGTTATTGGGACACTCATCATAGCCCTACGTCGCCTCAAAATCAATTCACTTCCAAAAGGGTCAGGACGTACCGATCGAGGTGTTCATGCTACGCACCAAGTGATGCATATTGATTTACCACTCTTTTGGGATAATCTGCGACGTTTGCGTGATATGCTCAATCTTCAGCTACCTCCTACAATGCGCATCACTAAAATCGAATTTGTAACTAGCGATTTTCATGCACGATTTAGTGCCAAGAAGCGAACCTACCGCTATATCCTCAAAGAGGGAAACCCCAACCCATTTGAAAATGACTTTGTCACTTTTATCCCCAAACTTGAGCGTGATGTGATTGCTGATGCCATACAGTGTTTTATCGGGATACATAACTTTGAACTGTTTAAAAAAAACGGTAGTGATGCCGAACATTTCACCCGCATTATCTACCGCGCCTATGCCTACTCCTACAAAGGATATTTTATTCTCGTTTTTGAAGCCAATAGTTTTTTACGCTCCCAAATTCGTCTGATGGTGGGGTTTTTATTGCGTATTTCAGATGGGAAAGTGAGCAAAGAACAACTTGTCGAACAACTGGCGGGGATAAAACTCCACAGCACTAAAACTGCCCCTCATAATGGATTGTATTTAACACGAATCAAATACTGATATAAAATACTTTAGTCAATAAGACTAAACTTAGTTGATTCGACTTGCATTATTAATTCTATTTTGTTACAATCACGCTTGAAAAATTCAAATATCTCAAAGGATTAATTATGGCAAAACATCAATTTCAAACTGAAGTCTCTCAAATCTTACAACTTATGATCCACTCTTTGTATTCTAATAAAGAGATTTTTGTTCGTGAACTTGTTTCCAACGCTTCAGATGCGATGGACAAACTAAACATGCTTGTGTTAACAGATGAAGCTTACAAAGGGGTGGCATTTAACCCACGTGTTGACATAATCATCAACAAAGAAGCCAAAACTCTCACCATCAGTGACAGTGGGATTGGGATGAACGAGATCGATTTGGTCGAAAATCTCGGAACCATTGCAAAATCAGGGACAAAAGCCTTTTTGGAGCAACTCTCAGGTGATCAGAAAAAAGATTCCAATCTCATCGGACAATTTGGAGTTGGCTTTTATGCAGCCTTTATGGTAGCAGATAAAGTGGAAGTTATCAGCCGAAAAGCTGGTGAAGAAGCAGCCTACCGCTGGACTTCTATGGCAGGAAGCGAGTATGATTTGGAAGCTGATATTCGTGACACACATGGTACAAGTATCATCATGCACCTAAAAGATGATGAAGCAGAGTTCCTAGAAACACATCGTATCGAAAGCATCATCAAAAAATACTCCAACCACATCCCCTTCCCGATTTTCATGGACAAAGAGGAGTGGGTAGCACCAGCTGAGGGCGAAGAAAAAGGTCATAATGAGACCAAAAATGTCCAAATCAACAAAGCCAACGCTTTGTGGACAATCAGCAAATCAGATATTAGCGACGATGAATACAAGGACTTCTATTCTAGCATTGCGCACGACTCTAGTGAGCCGTTGATGTGGATGCATAATAAAGCAGAGGGTTCTTTGGAATACACCACCCTCTTTTATATCCCATCCAAAGCGCCGATGGACTTGTATCGTGTTGACTACCAAAGTGGTGTCAAACTCTACATCAACCGTGTCTTCATCTCGGATGATGAAAAAGAACTTATGCCGACGTATTTGCGTTTCCTTCGCGGGGTTATTGACTCTGCTGACCTTCCTCTAAATGTCAGCCGTGAAATCTTGCAAAGCAACAAAGTAATGGCAAAAATCAAAAACGCATCGGTTAAAAAAGTACTTGGCGAACTTTCAAAAGTAGCTGAAAACGATGCCGAAAAATACGACGCATTCTACAAAGAGTTCGGTAACGTTCTCAAAGAGGGTCTCTACAGCGACATGGGCAACCGTGAGAGAATCATGGAGCTCCTTAAACTCAATACACTCAACTCTGCCGAGCCTGTCATGTTTAGCAAGTTCATCGAGGGCGCAGACGCTGAGAAAAAAGAGATCTATTACATCACAGCAAAAATGTCTCTTCAAATGCTTAAAAACTCTCCAAGCCTTGAGCGTTTCAAAGCAAAAGGGATTGATGTCCTCCTCCTCAACGAAGAAATCGACACCATCGTATTCCCAATGGTAACGGAGTATAAAGAGTACAAATTCATCAATGTCACCGATGCGAAACTTGAAGAGAGCGAAGAAGAAAAAAAAGAGCACGAAGAAAAAGCCAAAGAGCTTGATACCTTTATCGGACAGCTCCAAAACGCTTTGGGTGATAATATCTCCAAAGTCGAAACGACCTTTGACCTCACAGACTCAGCAGTGTGTATCAAAGTGGACAAAGAAGATTCAGGCTACATGATGGCACAGATGATGAAACAGTTCGGTGGCAGTATGGGCGGCATGGAAGCCCCAGCTATCAAACACATCTTGCAAATCAACCCTAACCATGAGTTGATTAAAAAACTAAGCGACAGTGCAGACATGAACCTCATCGACGATGCAGCACACGTACTCCTTGATCAAGCAAGACTCTATGAGGGTGAGACATTAACCGATACCGCAGGGTTTATTACACGCCTTAACCGTATTATGGCCAAGGCGCTGTAAACCGTCTATTATTCCCGCTCTTGTCGGGAATTTATCTTCTTATTTTCACTCTCCTGAGTGGGAATCATATTTTTTATATAACACTAAATTTCTTAATCCAAATCAAACAACCCATAGAGTAAAATACTGCCAAAATATCCACCTACTAAGGATTCTCATGTCAAAAAGAATAACTCTGGCACTTTTTTTGAGCTTTTTATTGGGCACAACTGCAAGTGCAGCCACGCCTGCTGAAGTCTACAAATGGATTGGTGCACTCGATGGTAACTGGAAAATGTCCAAGACTACTCCTTCACAAGGTAGTTGTAGTTTTGAAGACCCAAATGAAGTCGATATTGGTATTTCCTTTAAATACATCGCCCGCGAAACGACTATCCAAGAAGAATTGCTACCCGATACTGAGCGTAAAATGGTCACTATGTATCACTGCAATGATATTGCGTGTTCTAACATCAAAGGTTCTCATTATTGTGTCAAAAAAAATCAACCACAATACCTTGCTAACCTCAAGGAAAGTACAGTAAACCGTATCGTTATGGAGTGTGACATGAGTACCGAATTGTGTAATTCCAATGAAAATTATGTCTTTAAAATCGTCCATGAGATTTCACCTGATGGAAAAAAACTCAAAAGTTCATACTTGAGTAAAAAAGATAAAAAACCAATCCCAAGCACTATTTGTAATTTTGAACGATAATAAATCCTTTGACGTTATCGTCGTAGGAGCTGGTGCTGCAGGGCTAATAGCTGCCATAACAGCGGCACGACAAGGCAAAAAGGTTCTACTGCTAGAAAAACTCTCCTCTATCGCTTCCAAGCTAAAAGCGACAGGCGGTGGACGATGCAACCTCACCAATACTCTCTCCAATGATGATTTTATGGCACGTTTTGGACGTGATGGACGCTTTATGACCCCTGCACTCACTGCGCTTGATCATAAAGCTCTCATGACATTTTTTGCAAATATTGGGGTAGAGAGTCATGCGCCCGATGGCTACCGTGTCTTTCCCGTATCCCACAGCGCATTATCCATCATCACTGCTCTCAAAGATGAGTTAGACGGCTTAGGCGTTACCATTCTTACTCACAAAAGCGTCGATACCTTGTCACACGATGGACAAAACATTGCCGGTGTGAGTGTTGCTGATGAGTATTTTTTTGCCCCTAATGTTATTATAGCAACGGGGGGTCTTGGCTATCCACAGCTTGGGGCAACAGGTGATGGATTTACCATGGCAAACAGTGTTGGACATACTATCACGGATCTCTATCCTGCCATGATGCCACTCAAAACCAAGGAGAGATGGGGAGAACATTGCCGTGCTGATACTGTAGCGAAAGTAGAAATTCGCATAGATTTGCCCAAAGCAAAAAATATCAAAGCCACAGGTGACCTGATCTTTACCTCTACGGGGATTCGTGGTCCTGTTGTACTGGATATCGCCCGTGAAATCAACCCATTTTTGGCCAAATACGGTGAGGTTCCCATAGTGATGAATCTCACCAAAGGGCTTAATGAAGATCAGATCCTCCATCACATCAAAAATGAAATCCACAAAAATCCTGAGCAATCCATATTAACTCATATTAAAACACTTCTCCCTGAATCAGTCTCTTTACAGCTGTGTCATCTTGCAAATGCGAATCCTAATTTGGGCTTCAACAGCCAAGAGGGAACCGTGCGTAATGCCATTATCAAACTACTCGCATGGACGCCTCTTACTATCACGGGTCATGATGGATTTAAAATGGCGATGATCACACGTGGTGGAGTATCACTCAAAGAGATAAATCCTAACACCATGGAGAGCAAAATTCTAAAAGGTCTTTATTTTTGTGGTGAGGTGATGAATCTCGATGGGCCATGCGGGGGTTATAATCTTCAATGGTCATTTAGTAGCGGATATCTAGCAGGTCATTTAAGCCACTAAGGACAAACTCGCTATAATGTCATACCATTGAAAAGGACACTTATGTCATCTGAAATCCAACGTAAAAACCACCGTATTCACCCTTGTGACAGTGGAAAAAAACTCGAACTGCTTACTCATCTGGTAGGGAA
>CAMBHX010000113.1 GCA_945867285.1 Sulfuricurvum sp. IAE1 | reverse complement strand
ACCTCGCTTGTCCCGCAGGATAATGACATACTTGTTTTGACCAACAAACTGTACGATGAGTGTCGCACACTTTTGAGTAAATATGAAAGAAATATTGATAGACTCGAGAATATTTTAAGTGAGTATGAGTCTGTTTCAAAAGCGTTGGCTCGTGAAAGTCTAAATGATATTTTATAGTGGATTTAGCCTCAAAAATGAGAGTTATTTTTTTGATAATTGGCTCAATAATAGTGATTATACGGTAGCAGGATTTAGTTATGGTGCCATCAAAGCTGCACAGCATGTAGTCGATGCCAATGTTCGCATAGATACATTGCAGCTTTTTTCACCTGCTTTTTTTCAAACACAAACGCTAGTCTTTAAAAAACTACAGCAAAGAGCCTTTAGTGCTTCACCACAAGAGTATAGAGAAAAATTTCTCACTACGTGTTTTTCACCCTATCACTCTTATGAAGTTCAACTCAATCACGAAGATAATAGTGAGGATTTATCAACACTTCTAAATTTTGTGTGGGATAAGGAACTGATGCAAAAAATCGTTGATAAGGGTGTTTGTATTGAAGTTTTTTTAGGGCTTGAAGATAAAGTAATTGATTGTCTAGGTGCACGAGATTTTTTTCGCAGCTATGCTACAGTGACATCGATACGAACGGGAAACCATTTTTTACAAGGAACAATTAATGATTAAAATCGGAGTTATAACGGCGTCAGACCGTGCGAGTGCTGGGATATATGAGGATATTTCAGGGATGGCTATTCAAGAAACGATGAAAGATTATCTCGTAAGTAGTCATGAAATCATTTACCGATGTATTCCTGATGAGCAAGACATTATTGAACAAACAATGATTGAATTGTGCAGTGAATGTTGTTTGGTAGTGACCACAGGCGGTACTGGTCCAGCAAAACGAGATGTGACACCGGAAGCTACTGAAAATGTATGTGAAAAGATGATGCCAGGTTTCGGGGAGCTGATGCGCAGTGTGAGTCTGAAATACGTTCCGACAGCGATTTTGTCACGACAAACAGCTGGTATTCGAGGAAAATCGTTGATAATTAATCTCCCTGGGAAACCAAAATCTATTCGTGAGTGTCTGGATGCGGTTTTTCCTGCAGTACCGTACTGTATTGATTTGATTGGTGGAGATTATTTGGAGTGCAACGAAGAGGTGATAAAAGCGTTTCGACCCAAACAGTAAACTCAAGCTGTTGACGGGTTTCAAAACTCTTTCAACACTTCTTGGCTATAATCGCCTTAATAATTATATTTTATATAGGATAGATTCAAATGCAAAAAATCCAAGGCAAAGTGTGGAATTTCGGTAAAGATATTGATACCGATTTGATTATCGCTGCACGTTATCTCAATACTTCAAACCCTCAAGAGCTCGCAAAGCACGTTATGGAAGATGCTGATCCTGAATTTGTGAACAAAATGTCTGCTGGAGATATTATCGTAGCCGATGAAAACTTTGGATGTGGTTCTTCGAGAGAACACGCCCCTATTGCTCTCAAAGCTGCTGGTGTTGCAGCAGTTATTGCTCCAACATTTGCTCGTATTTTTTATCGTAATGCCTTTAATATGGGATTGCCAATTTTTGAACTACCTGAGTGTATGGAGATCAAAGAGGGTGAATCAGTGAGTGTCGATATGGATGCTGGGACGATTACTAATACTACCACAGCAAAAGTGTATAACTTTATTCCAATTCCCCCTTTTATGCAAGAGCTGATTGCCGCGGGTGGATTGATGAATTTTGCAACTGATGAAATAGCTAAACAAGGAAACTGATTAATGAAAAAATATACGATTGCACTGATTAAAGGGGATGGAATTGGTCCTGAGATTATTGATGAGGCGACCAAAGTTTTGGATGCAGTGGCTGCATGTGAAGATATCGAATTTGATTATAATGAAGTATTGATGGGCGGTTGTGCGTATGATGTGACAGGTGACCCGCTTCCTCAAGAGACGATTGATGTTGCACTTTCCAGTGATGCGGTACTCTTTGGTGCTATTGGTGGCGAAAAATGGGATACGTTACCTCGTGAAAAACGTCCTGAGAGTGGATTGTTACGCTTTCGTAAAGAACTGGGTGTTTTTGCTAATCTTCGTCCTGCTAATGTCTACGATGAGTTGGTAAATGCAAGCTCTATTAAGCCTGAGATTATTAAAGGTGTCGATTTGATGGTGGTGCGTGAGCTTATCGGTGGGATCTATTTTGGTGAGCCCAAAGGACGTGATGAGAACAAGGGCTGGAATACAATGGTATATACTCGTGACGAAGTCATTCGTATCGCTCATGTTGCGTTCAAAATTGCTATGGAACGCTCAAAAAAAGTGTGTTCCGTTGACAAAGCAAATGTTTTGGATGTGAGTCAATTGTGGCGTGAAGTCGTAATTGAAGTCTCTAAAGAGTATCCAGAGGTTGTATTGTCTCACATGTATGTTGATAATGCTGCAATGCAACTCATTCGTGATCCCAAACAGTTCGATGTTATTTTAACAGGTAATATTTTTGGGGATATTTTGAGCGATGAAGCCAGCATGCTTTCCGGATCTATAGGGTTATTGCCTTCTGCATCTGTTGGAGCAAAGATTGGTGTTTATGAGCCTATCCATGGATCAGCACCTGATATTGCAGGGCAAGGAATTGCTAATCCTATTGCTACTATCGCCAGTGCGAGCATGATGCTACGTTATGCCCTGAATGAACATGCGGCGGCTGATCGTATTGATTATGGTATCAAACAAGCATTGGCGCAAGGGTATAGAACTAAAGATATCAGCGCCTATGATGCTAAAGAGATCTGTACTACGAGCGAAATGGGTTCTATTATCGCCAATTTTTCGGCAAAATGCAAACGCTAACACTCGCTAATATTTATGAGCTTCAGGGCTTAAAAGAAGAAGCTCTGGAAATATACAAAGAGATTCTAAAAAAAGAACCTAATAATAGTGATGCTAAAATCGCCCTTCGACGACTCTCTGGGGTACGAAAGAAGTTTTTGGGTGTCAACAATGAAATGAAGTCCTTTTTTGTTCAGATGGATGAAGAGGCTGAGTTTATTCAATTTGAAAGGTGGTTATTGCGAGCATGGAACTAAAAGATGTTATTTTATCAACTCTCGCAGAGCTAGAAGAGTTGTCGGTTATTAAAGAACCTACAGTTCATACAAAACTAGATGGTCTTGACAAAGAAATTAAAGATTCCTATCAGTTTTCGAACGTGCTTCAAGAAGTCACAGTCAAAACCACCGATGAAGAGCAACGAATTTTAGAAGGAATTCGTGAACGTCTATTGGTTCTTTTTGAAGGTTTCCAATCTCCCAATAATATTGCTATTGAAGCCAAAGTAGATTTGACACTAAATTTTTTAGAGTATTTGTTGGCTACAATCGACACAAGACTCGATACAATTAAAGAGAAGTAAGAAAGCGCATGACAGAACAATATCGCATTTTAATCCAGTGTAACGATGAAAAAGGACTTGTATATAAAGTATCGAGTATCTTTTTTCATCGAAATCTTAATATATTGTCAAATAGTGAATTTGTAGACAAAACACATAATAAGTTTTTCATGCGCAGTGTCGTAAGTGGTGAAGCGGATATGAAAGCGTTGAGAGACGAACTGATGAGTGTTTTACCAAATGATGCGATTTTAGAGGTGATAGCACCACGAAAAAAACGAATCGTTTTGATGGCAACCAAAGAGTCTCATGCGTTAGGAGATATTTTAATTCGCTATGAAGCAGGTGAATTGGATGCAATAATTGTTGGTGTTGTTGCTAATTATAATCATTTAGAGCCGCTTGTAAGCAAGTTTGATATACCTTTTTATACGGTTTCTCATGTAGGATTGGATCGAGATGCACATGAGTCAAAGGTTTTAGAATGTTTAGCTGGGTTAGGGGAGATTGACATAATTGTTCTGGCAAAATATATGCGTATTTTAACACCTCGCTTTGTTGAAACCTATAATGATCGTATCATTAATATTCATCACTCATTTTTGCCTGCCTTTGTAGGTGCAAATCCCTATAAACAAGCCTATGAAAGAGGTGTTAAGATTATTGGAGCAACGGCTCATTTTGTTAATAATCATCTGGATGAAGGGCCTATCATCGCTCAGGATGTATTGCACATTGACCATGCCCAAGGGTGGGAAGAGATGCAACGTAGAGGTAGGGATAGTGAAAAAATAGTCCTCTCAAAAGCATTGAAATTAGCACTTGAAGATCGTATATTTGTTCATAATAATCGAACGGTTATTTTTTAATTCATGTTTAATATCGTATTAGTAACTCCTCAAATCCCAAACAATACAGGTGCTATTGGGAGGCTTTGTGTCAATACTAATTCTACTCTTCATCTTATAAAGCCTTTGGGATTTGATATTGACGAAAAAGCGGTTCGTCGTGCTGGATTGGATTATTGGCATAAGATTGATTTGCACGTGTGGGAGAGTATTGATGAATTTTTTCTCTATAATCCCCTAAGTAAACGGTTCTTTTTTGCAACCACAAAAACTACAAAACCTTACTTTACTCATACGTTTCAAGAAGGTGACTATCTATTTTTTGGTAGTGAAACGTCGGGGATTCCAGCTCATATATTAGAGAACTCACCTGAGCAGTGCATGACAATTCCTATGACAAAAGAGGGAAGAAGCCTCAATTTGGCAATTAGTACAGGTATCATTCTTTATGAGGCAATTAAACAAAACTTTGATACCTATCAAGAACAAATGTAATGGTGTTTCAAATCGTTGATAGTATTATCATTTCTCTTTTTGTCTTTTTTTTGATAGCCATTTTTCGTGGATATCATCTTTCTAAAAGAAGGGAAGAATATGATGATTAAAAAATCTTCATAGCCCATTGGCCCATTTTTTCTTCAAAACGATCCATAAATCCATTTGCTTTTCGTAATACTTTTGCCATTTTTGACTCCTTGAACGAATTAAATTGTCAAAGTTTAGACAAAAATAGAATAATTAAGTAAAAATATTGCAAATTGACATATTTTTT
>CAMBHX010000112.1 GCA_945867285.1 Sulfuricurvum sp. IAE1 | reverse complement strand
CGTAAGCCTAAAATTATGGGGTGGATTGATGTTGCTAAACAGCAAGGGTATCTTGCAGGGCTTACTCTCTCTTACCTATTTTATAAGGGATGTGAGCATTATGCAATTACGGAGGCTAAAGCCCAGGTGTATGCCTTACATTTCCCCCTGTTAGTAATTGAAGTAATTGTTATTATTTTGTTAGTGAAAGGGTTTAAAAATAATGACCTATAGCCACTGGAGCGAGACTCACGCTTCCAAACACAGTGTTATTATGGACAAGTTGGCTCATCTCAATCGTGAGGAAGTGATTGAGTATTTTCGGTTTGAGAATATGGTCAAAAAAGAGAGAGATTTTTGTCTCTTGTATGCTTCCAACAAAAAATGCCATGAGATTGAAAATCTCAACTGCTACTGGTGTGCGTGTCCCCATTTCCGATTTGATGATGCTGGCTTATCACGACACAATGAGAAAACACTTTACAGTATTTGCTCGATTGATTCCAAAGATGGGGCGCAGTTTGAAAGTGCTAATGCGCTCCATCAAGATTGTACTGCCTGCCTCATCCCGCACAGAGAAAAAAATATTCGAGATGATTTCAATCGCAGTTGGCGTACAACCATGGAAAAAACATCACCCTCTTTGGATAAAATAAACCATTAAAATCTAAAGGGGTAGAGATGCGCATTGTTTTACTGTTGCTTGCAGCGCCATTTTTACTCTTTTCCAAACCTCTTTTACTACAGTTTTCGGGCAATGAAAAGCTTTCGTCTCGCGAGTTGTATGATACATTGGGTCTTAACTTGCCGTATGCTATTGAAGTATGGGAAGATCAGCCAGCTATGGATGAGGTGATGGTGTCGCAAGGGGTAAGTGCGCTCGTAAGCTACTATCGATCAAAGGGCTATTTTAAAGCCAAAATCACACCTATAATCACTGCAACACATATTACGCTGGAGATTGTTGAGAATAAGCCGATTATTGTATCCAATGTTCAAGTGAACTCTGTGCTGGATGTTGACAAAATGGTTGAATTTGGTCAGCGTGATTTGTTTGACCAAGATAAATTTTCAAGCTCTAAAAACAAAATTAAAAAGCGTTATCACGAAGCAGGTTACTGTAATGCTACGTTTAATTCTAAATCATGGGTAGATTTGGAAACACATGAAGCCCACGTCCTTTTTGAAGCCACTCCCAATGAAAAATGTTTTTTTGGTGCCATTACTATAGAATCTACCCCTAATATCGAGGGCAATCTTACCAAATCAATGCTCCATTTTGATGAGGGGGATCCGTATAGTCTTGAGGCCATCCAAAAAAGTTATGAAGCACTGTATACTCAAGAAGCTATTTCTCGTGTCTCTATTAATGATGCAGACCGACTTGACAATATTGTTCCTATTACACTGAGCATTGAAGAAGTCCAAAAGCCTATTCGTTTTAGTGCAGGTTTAGGGTATAGCAGTGACCAAGGTTTTGGAACACAAATGGGGATAAAGCATCGTAATTTTTTGGGTGACATGAAAACGTTATCGCTAGATGGAAAATTTACTCAAATCAAACAAGAAGCTTCCGCTATCCTCTCTATTCCTTTGTATGATCGTTTTTTTGCGTATGGAGAGGTGGGGTATTGGGATGAGATTTTTGATGGGTACCGTTCCCAAAGTGTGTTTGAAAAAATTACTCTCAAGCGCCAAGATATTCCTACCTCGTATCTTATTTCCATGCTCTTTGATCAAGCAAAAACGTATGAAAGTACCAACACTGAATCATTTCCAGACTCCAATCTTTTTATCCCTTCTCCTGGCATAGAATTTAATATTGACACGCGCGATAAGCTGTTGGAACCCACGAAGGGTGATTGGATCAATGTCAGAGGGCAAGGATCGATTTATTCGACTATCTCGGATGCCACGTACTTTAAAACACTTCTTTCGGGTGCCCATATCCAAAGTATTTGGGAAGATCATATTGTAGCTGCTCGTGTCAAATGGGGAACGCTACGGGTGTATGAGGGGCAAGTTCCTAGTGCATATCGTTTTTATGCTGGGGGGATGAACTCCAATCGAGCGTATGCTTATCGAGAGCTAGGTCCCAAAGATCTCAATGGAGACCCTCTGGGATTTAATGCTCTTTTAGAGGGGACACTGGAGTATCGATTTGGGATATATGATGATTTTAGAGGGGTTTTGTTTAGTGATCTCACCTATGGTGGCAACAGTTACTTGCCTGATTATGCATTACCGTATTTAGGAGTTGGGGTAGGAATTCGTTATGTTACCCCTGTGGGTCCTATTGCAATTGATGTAGGTGTAGACCCTGGCGATATTAGTCAATACGCACTTCATTTTCGTATAGGAGAGCTATTTTAATGGCAAATTTTTTTAGAAAATTGTTTGCTAAAAGAATACTTCGATGGTTGAAGCATCTTTTTGTGGCACTTCATGCACTCTTGCTAGGTGTTATTTTGATGGGCGCTACCTTGTTTTATATTGCTTTTCGCCCTGATGGATTGGATATGATAAAAGAGGTTATTTTACAACCATTGGGTATTCATGTGCAAGATTCTAATGGGACACTTTTGGAGGGTTTTGATCTCCATGGTGTTCACAATGAGACAATCGATATTAAAACTCTGAGCTTGGATTACAATCTTGCAGGCATAGTCAAGGGCAATCATACGATTGATTCTATTCGTATAGACGGAGTACAAATTCATCTGGATGATTTTATAAACAGTGATGAGAGCAGTTCTCTGCCATTACCGATCTTTGTTCTCAAAGAAGTGATTCTCACGAATGTACAGCTCATTAGTGCTTACCCTGTCGAACTTGATATTCGAGGAAATAATGGTTCGTTTGATGGGAAAAATCTCAATTTTAAAACACTCACAGCCTCAATTCGCACCCAATATGCCAGCGGAGTTTTACAAGGTGTTTTGAAAAATAATACTATTTTAGGGGACGGCGTAGTCTATCCTAACCCAAAAGAGCTTGACCAGTATGTTGCCGATTTTGTGACACTGCCTGTTGCACACCCTGTGAAGATTGTGGAGCTCTCTGATTCTCGGGTGCGGTTGTTGACGCAGTTTAAGACATTGAATGCTAATTTCGACCCCGCCATGTCGCTTCATGAAGGGACTGTGACGATGGACTATATCTTTGCTAATGATTACCTTGATTTTACCTCTCTTCATACGCTGGTTAGGGAGAATGAAGCAGTAGAGATGGCACAAAAACTTCGTTATACGCTTGATGGAGTGACAACGACCTCTTTTGTGGGAAAAATCCTCACCTCATCATTACCATTGCCAAGTTCTAGCGTCACAGGAGACTTCCGAGATGACAAAGAAGGGTTAGTAGGAAAAATAACCATTGATAAAACCTCTTTATTGCTCCAAAGTAGTGACTATAGCGAGTATCGATGGCACGTCACCTCTTCACAAGACTCGCTGGAGTTTCTCACAATGCTTCCGGAAAGCTTGCGTCACTCTAGATTTGGTGGGAATGTAGATGGTCTTTATAGCCTTGATACCAACAAAATTACTGGAGTTATGCGACTACACCACAATCATGCGGATCTCAATGGTACTCTTGATAGTTTGGATGGGTCGATACAGCTTCGTGGTTCAATAGCCGTTGCCAGTGATGCTCCCACATGGAAAGAGTGGAGTATGAAGCCACCATCATTGCTGGATTTTTCGATACACCACGATGCCAACAGCACCAAGGCTAGCGTGAGTAGTGCTGATTTGTCAGCCTATGCTACTGTTTTTGATAACCGTATCCAAGGTTCCGGTAATTATTTGGGGACTTTTTTTGATATGAATGGTTCTGCTTCCAAAGAACAAACCCTTATTGATATTATCTCTTTTACTCCATCGCTGCAGAAAACATTAGCGCTTATTCCTTTTATTGAGCTTCCAAAACAGGGATATTATGATGCTGAAATTCGATCAACGACGCACATCGCTTATGATAGACAATTACAGATTTCTACCGATGTTTCTGTTCCATGGTATGCGGTTGTTTTAGATTCCAGACGTCATTATAGTGGAGCTGACAGCTCATTTTCAGTAGTATATGATGAGGGTAAAATTTTTATTGACCGTTACCTTTTGGACATTGCAGATCATAAAATTACCTCATCTCGTCCCTCATATTTGCATTTTAATTCTACTGGTAAACTTATTATTGATGATGTGTGGATTTTTGATGCACTACACCTGACGGGAGAGGTGGATACGAATACACTTGCCAGCGTACTCAACCTTAGATCCGACCGCTTCACCTACAAGGGCCCCGAAGGGGAGGCGCATGTTGCATTGGATTTGCAGTTTAATCGTGATGAGAATGCGAGTCAAAAACTCTCGGGAAGCATGACGTTTCTTGACGGTAAAATCACCTATCTCCCATTACAGCAGTTCAAAGTGATGGATGATGATGTTATTATTGTTCAAGACGTCGTCCCGCCTAGTCAAAGCACTCTTTCTGTTCAGGTGAGTGTTAGTGCATTGCAACCATTGCGCTATCTCACCAAAGAGCTTGATGTCGCCTTTATTCCTGATATTACGCTGTGGAAAGATCCTGAGGGTGATACGCAACTTCTAGGCATGGTGACACTCTCTAGCGGAATCATTACTACTAGTGGTAAAAAATTTGTGTTACGCCCAAGTTACGTCTATTTTGCAGGGGCTACTCCTGTTAACCCTTATCTTGATATTACGGTTGATCATGAAGTAGATTACAAAAAAATTCAAATTTATATTACTCACCGCCTTGATTCGCCCATCTTTTTGTTTGGCTCTGACCCCGTAATGAGCCAAAATGATATCATGAGCTATGTCCTATTTGGCGCATCCTCGGATGCAGCGCTCAAAACAGGAAATACAAGCAATGTAAGTGCTCGCGCAGATGCGACCAACTTTATGCTGGGTGCGGGTCTTAAAGGGCTCATTGGAGGTGCTACGAAACTGCAAATCGATACCATGAATATTCTTACAACCAAAGAGGGGGGAATGGGATTTGAAGTGGGCGCACGTCTCAATAAAGATTTTAGAGT
>CAMBHX010000111.1 GCA_945867285.1 Sulfuricurvum sp. IAE1 | reverse complement strand
AAACCACATCTAACAGTTTGATTAATATGAATAATTCCATCATTCACAATTACATTTTCAATAGGGATGAGTGTGTCGGCGCCACTTGGCATTAGGGAACCTGTAAACGTCTTGATACATTTGCCATGCTCAACTGCCCTCACCTCATTAGCTCCTGCAGGATTATCTCCCGCTATTTTCAACGTTTCATACACTTCAAGATCAGCATGAGTCAGTGCATAACCATCCATAGCGGATGTTGGTTGGGTCGGATAATCCTCTAGCGCAATAATATCATCTGCCAATATTCGCCCAAAAGACTCCATCAAAAATACTTTTTGACTTCGGATTTTTGGAATTGTAACCAATGACATCATATTTTGGGATGCTTCATACGAAATCATTTATTTTCTCCTAATAACCCTGCCCCAGCAATGGCGGTAGAACGTTCCCGTGCATAAATGCGCTCACCCTCTTTGAGATCATATTTCCAAATAGGAGCACTGGCTTTGAAATCCTCCACAAACTGTTCAATCGTCTCCAAGGCAACACGACGTTTAGGAGAAAAAACAGCCGCGATATAACTGGATTCGTGATTCAGTACATCACCTCTAGAATGTGCCATTTTGAGCTTTGCTCCCAAAGGTGCCACTTTGAGACACCATGTTTCAAACCAGGAGAGCAAAATCGGCTCATATACATCAAAACTAAGTCCGTCAATCCCATCTTCATCACGGACAGTTCCCACAAATGGGATATAAGCACCATAGTTATACGCCGATTCATCACTGTACCAGCGAGTGAGTATTTCAGGGACATTCAGTGCCCCATCGTGTAACTCTAACATCTCATCCCCCGCATACCGGAGGGAGTAGTGACACTTTGTCACCCTCTGACAGAGGTGTATCCAAAGAGCCGACAAGCATATCATTAACGGCTACTGCACAATTATCAATCCACTGCGCCATACTGGGATCTTTTTTTATTTCACGGGCCACATCGTGCAGTGTATTCGCTTCCATTGTCATAGCAGGCTTTCCAATGGGTCCCAAAAATTCTACTGTTATCATCAAAATACCTCTAAATTATTCTCTTGTTGGAGTATAATAGCACCTCTTTAATGAAAAGGTCTTGATTGTGATATTCGGAAAAATAGATTTTATTAATCTCTTACCATTTCATGTATTTATGAAACGCTATGCCAAAAGTACCCGTATTCACCAAACCCTCAATTACCACAAAGGTGTCCCCTCTGCACTGAATCGCTCTTTTGCTGCACGGCGTATTAATGCAGCGTTTATCTCTAGTATAACTGCACAAAACTGCCATCACTTCAACATCGGTATTGTGGCGAAACGTGAAGTGCTAAGTGTCCTTGCTTTGCCGTCTAGTGAAGATAAAAAAGATTCCGATTCTGCATCTTCAAACCTGCTAGCGCAACTACTTGACATTCACGGTGAGGTACTTATAGGGGACAAGGCGTTACGCTATTTTTACAGTGGAAGGGAACATATCGACTTAGGAAAGCTTTGGCATGAACGGACAGGACTACCATTTGTCTTTGCGTTTCTTTGCACCCATCATCACACCGATGAGCTCAAACGCCTCAGCATGGCCTTTGGTAGACAAAAAATAAAAATACCCTACTATATTTTGTCCGAAGCATCACATAAAAGCCAGCTCACACATCAGCAAATCAGCCACTATCTAAGATTTATCAGCTATACAGTAGGGGAAAAAGAACGCAGAGGATACAAAAGATTTATTCAAGAAGCAAAAAAGAGGGGACTCCACCCCTCTTTGAGAGACATACGATACCATTAATGTTATACACTAAAACGAATGCATCCATTTTAATAGCAGGGACAAATATCCCTATTTTAGCTTCAATAAAGCATCAATTCGTGCCAATGTTTCCTCGACACCAATAATCGCCATCACACTGTCTAGTCCAGGACCTGAGAGTTTACCGAGCAATGCCACACGCAAGGGTTGCCCTATTTTTCCAAATCCGATCCCCATATCAGTGACCACTTTTTCCATAATATGATGGTAATCACTTGGCAAATGAAGTTCGCTTGTTTCTTTGAGTACCGTTGCAAAATTCTCCAAAACCGCTCTACTATCTTCCTTGAACCCTTTTTTAAGAGCTGCCTCATCAAATGCTATTGGACGCACCAGAACTTCATTGATTAAAGCAGCCATCTCTACTAGTGTTTTAGCTCGCTCTTTGATCGTATCCAGCAAAATCTCCCGCTTATCGTGACTCACCAAAGTAATCCCATGGAACTCCAGCAATTCACACAACACACTATTAGGAGTATTTTTAAGATAATGGGAATTGAGCCAATCAAGCTTGTCAGTATTGTACACCGATGCAGAGCGGTTGATATCACTAGGATCAAACAGCTCCAACATCTCTGTTCTGGAGAAAACCTCCTGATCCCCATGACTCCATCCAAGACGCACCAAAAAGTTCAACAAGGCTTGCGGCGTATACCCCATAGTTTTATACATCATCACATCGGTTGCGCCATCACGCTTGGAAAGTTTTTTTCCTTCACTATTGTGAATCATCGGAACATGAAAAAACTTTGGCAACGTAAATCCAAGAGCATTGTAGACCACGATTTGTTTAGGCGTATTAGAGAGATGATCGTCCCCACGAATAACATCCGTGACTCCCATAAGAGCATCATCTACTGCAACTACAAAATTATAAGTTGGCGTCCCATCACTACGGGCAATGACAAAATCATCCAAAATATCAGCGACGTTAAAAACAACATCCCCTTTGACACCATCGTGAACCGTAATCGACCCCTCCAGCGGTGCCTTAATGCGTATAACTGCGTCACGACCCTCAGGAGGCGTACCAGTAAAATCACGGTAGCGATTGTCGTATTTAGCACGCTCTTTGCGCTCCATTTGCTCCGAGCGTAGTGCATCAAGCTCTTCTCGGCTCATATAACATTTGTAGGCTTTTCCTTCATCGAGGAGCTTTTGAACGTGCTCTTGATAGATACTCAAGCGAGAAGATTGATACTCTATAGCGCCATCATGCTCTAATCCTACCCATTTAAAGGCTTCTACGATTGCTAACGCAGCTGCTTCATCATTACGACTAAAATCAGTATCCTCAATACGTAGTAAAAATTTACCCCCATTTTTGCGTGCCCAAAGATACGACAGCAATGCCGTGCGTAAACCGCCAATGTGCAAATATCCCGTAGGGCTTGGGGCGAAACGTGTTACTACCATAGAAAAATCCTTTTTTACAATTACCGAATTTTAGTTGAACCTTGGTTAAAAGCGGGTAAAATAAGCCACTTTCCCCTAGGAGCCAAAATGCGTTCACTGCTACTATCCACTCTCTTGCTCACCTCGTTGTGGAGCGCACCGATTGGCGGTGTTGCTATTATGGTCAAGAATAACCCTATTACCCTCTATGAAATACAACAAGAGATGCAATTAAGCAAAACCAACGCTCAACAAAGTGCCGACACACTGATTCGCAAAAAGCTCGAACAACTTGAAGCCTCTGAAAAAAAACTTAGCGTGACACCTGCAGAAACGCAAGAAGAGCTTGAAAAAATGGCAAAACAAAACAATCTCACTATCGATCAATTTTATGATGCCATGCAACGTGCACGTGGAGTTGATAAAGAGCAGTTAACATTAAGAGTCGAAGAGTCTTTGTTGGGTCAAAAACTCTACAATACCATCGCTTTTTCTAAAATGGCACAGCCAACTGCATCTGAACAATCAGAATATTACCAACTCCATATCGATGAATTTTCACGTCCTGAAAACTATCTTTTAACGACCTATAGTGCCGCATCACCTGAAGCTCTACAAGCAAAAATCAACGATCCCATGCACAATATTGAAGGTATCGGAACCAAAGATGAGACTATTTCCTCCGCTAATATAAACCCGCAATTAGCAGGAATACTCAATAAAATTGAAGTGGGGAAATTCGGTCCTATTCTCCCTAATGGTAAAAATGGATATGTAAGTTTTTATATGAGAGACAAGAAAAACATCATCACCGAGAATCTCGATTTCCTTCGACCACAGATTGACAATATGATTATGGGAGAGAAGCGCAATCAAGTGCTCAATGACTATTTTACACGCCTACGATTAAGTGCAGATATTAAGGTATTGCGATTGCCATAAAGGCAATCATTACCCTTGATAATTTTCTAGGTATTTTGTATCGAAGTTGTTATTGATAAAATCAGGATTTTTCATCATTTTTTGGTGAAAAGGTATGGTAGTACGGATCCCCTCCACCGTAAACTCACTAAGAGCACGGTGCATACGAGCAATCGCATCATCACGGTCTTTGCCATACACGATGAGCTTTCCTACCATCGAATCATACGTTGATGGGACAACATAACCCGCATGCGCATGAGTATCGATACGAACATTACGTCCGCCTGGTGCGATCCATTGAGTAATCTTCCCCGGACTTGGTAAAAATCGAATAGGATCTTCTGCAGTAATACGACACTCTATGGAGTGCCCTGTGAGCACTACAGTCTCTTGCGCTGGCAGCACCTCACCCTGAGCCACACGAATCATCATCTCAATCAAATCCAAACCACTTACCATCTCTGAAACCGTATGTTCTACTTGAAGACGGGTGTTCATTTCCATAAAATAGAAATTTTTATCTGCATCAAGAAGATATTCAAATGTTCCAGCACCCTCGTATTTTATATACTTGGTTGCACGCACAGCAGATGCATGTAATTCGGCTCGAATTTCAGGAGTTAATGCAACAGCAGGTGATTCTTCGATAAGTTTTTGATGACGACGCTGCATAGAACAATCACGCTCACCGATATGCAAGACATTACCATGACTATCAGCAATCACCTGCACTTCGATATGACGAGGATTTTTGATGAATTTCTCCATATAGATGGTTCCATCGCCAAACGCTCCAATGGCTTCTGCTTCAGCAGCTAAAAATGCATTTTCAATACCGCCCTCTTCTTCGACGACACGCATTCCACGTCCACCACCACCAGCAGCAGCTTTAAGAATAACGGGGAATCCTACCTCTTTCGCACGAAGCTTAGCATCAGAAACACCACTAAGAGCTCCATCAGAACCAGG
>CAMBHX010000110.1 GCA_945867285.1 Sulfuricurvum sp. IAE1 | reverse complement strand
GCAAGTAATACCAATGGATTCGTAACAATAGCACGCGCAATGGCGACTCTCTGCTGTTGTCCACCGGAGAGCTCTCCAGGTGTATGATGAGCAACTTTTTCAAGTCCAACACTGCGAAGCGCCTCCATTGCCATTGTTCTACGCTCATGGGCAGAAGCTCCCCGATAGAGAAGCGGAAGTTCAACATTTTCAATCGCCGATGTTTTTCCCAAAAGGTTGAACCCTTGAAAAATAAAGCCGATGTAATTGCGTCGCAACAGTGCCCGTTGGTCACGACTAAGAGTCCCAACATCAATCCCTTGAAAAAGATATTGGCCTTCCGTCGGAACATCAAGACATCCCATGATGTTCATAGCCGTCGATTTTCCAGATCCACTGGGTCCCATGATTGCAACAAATTCACCTTGGTGTATGACTAAATCTACTCCACGCAAAGCATATGCAGTGGCATCTCCCGTCCCATAATATTTTTTGGTCCCTTTGAGTTCTATGACAGGAAGATTGGAATCTGACATGATTACTCTTCAACTCCCGTGATGATGAGATCACCGCTCTTGAGTGTTGAACCGTGTACTATACTCACAACACCATCTGATCGTCCGATATTGACTTTGATTTTTGTGGGTGTTTTATTTTTTATGACCCAGACATAATGCCCTATATCCTCTTGGCGTGTGGCATGTTTTTTCTTATCACCATTATCCAAAATGGGAGGTGTAAAGCGTAATGCTGCATTGGGAATAACAGCAACATTATTAAAAGTGCCTGTGATAATGGAGGCATTAGCTGTCATACCAGGACGTAAAAGGAGAGTGTCATTATGAACTTCTACGACGGCTTCATACGTGACAACACCATTGACGACAGCAGAATTCATACGTAACTGGGTAATCTTTCCTTTGAACTGTCGGTTTGGATACGCATCGACACTAAATTGTACTTTTTGGTTCTCTTTGACTTCTCCAACATCCGCTTCATCGACGCTGACGATGACTCTCATTTTTGTCAAATCCTCTGCCATCTTAAAGAGTATCGGGGTTTGCATCGATGCCACTACCGTTTGTCCCGGTTCGATTTTTCGTTCCAATACAATCCCGTTTACTGGAGAGATGACAACGGCTTTACGCAAATCGTCTTGATCGGCATTGAGCTGTGCCGTTGCCTGATCACTTTGCGCAACTGCGGCTGCTAGCTGAGCTTTGCCTTTTTCAACGGTAGTGGAGATGTTATCCATCTCTTGCTTGGAAGGGTAATTTCCTCCCGTTGAAGTATACATTGTACGAACTCTTTCCCACTCATTTTGGCTATTTTTCAATATTGCTTTAGCTTCTGAAATAGTTGCTTGAGTCTTTGCCAGAGAGGCTTTGGAGCTGACCACCTTGGAGTTTAGCTTGGTGGTATCAAGACGTGCCATAACTTGACCTATACGAACTTGGTCATTGTAGTCAACAAGTACCTCACTAATGGTTCCTGAAACCTCGATCCCGACATCAACAGTGTTAGTAGGCTCAATATTTCCCGTTGCTGAGACGGTAGTGGTGAGTGTTTTAATCTCCAAAGGAGCAGTGATGTAGATTATTTCTTCGGTATTGGAATACCTTTTCCATCCCCAAAAAGCTGCTATGACAATCACGACAAAGAGTCCAAAAAACCAAAGATATTTTTTTAGTGGCTGTTTTGCCGAGGCATCCAAACCGAGTGTTTTTTCAATAGTCTCAGATGAAGAAGTCATAGTATATCCTTGGAAGTTTTAAGAGAAAAATGAAGCTTGGCAAGTTCTATTTGAATATTAATCTCGTTGATTTTTATCTCTAGCTCTTCTACCCTTTTAGAATTTTTGAGGGTTTGAAGATCATAGCCTGTTTTGGTTCCGACATTGACTCCCGCTTGGGCTGCTTGGATCAAATCATCATAAAGCGCAAAGTTGTTGGCAGTAATGGTGATATATTCCTGATAGCTCTCAATTTTTTCGATGGATTGACGATACGTGGCTTCGAGTTCACGCCGTTTGTCTGCGTTCCCAGCCACCTCTTGCAGATACGAAGCTTTTGCCTCTTGAATCGTAGCCGAAGCATTGTAAACCAGAGGCATAGTGAGAGAAATTCCTGCACTGTAAGCGTTACCACTATAGCTACCAGCTAACTCTTTTGGATTATAACTTTTATACCCGATGTTTCCATTCAAAGCCAGAGAGGGGAGATAATTACTGCGTGTCACACTGTAAAGATTGTGCAATGTCTCACTTTGGGCACGAGAGTATCGTAGATCAAATTGATTCTCCAAAAAATCATCTTGTAATATCAGCTCAAACCGAGGAACAGCAAATTTTCCAGGGTCTATATCACTGATTTTAGTGATCTCAAAACGTTGTTGTGCAATCGTATATTTAGCCGTTGCGTAGATTTTACGTTCACTGCTTTTGGCCATTAGTGCATTGTTAAGTTCGGTAATATCAACTTTTCCAACATCATACAAATGACGTTTAATAAAAATTTCAATCTCTTGATTGTCAAGTCGAAGTTTGCTTTGTTCGAGCTGGAGGAGACTTTTTTGGTATGTTAGCAACGCCGTAAAAAGCTGTTGATTGAGCGAGGCTATTTGCATTTGCAACGCTACAGCATTGGTTTGCATCTTAGCATCAGCGTACTGAATTTGATACGTAATCCCACCAGAACGAAAAATGTCTTGCGAAACCGAGGCTGAAGCACTTTTTAGGTCACTGTGATAATCCCCCATAGCACTTTTATCATACTCATACGTGGCATTGAGATTGAGAGGGGCAATCCAGTTGGTACGAAGTTTTTCATGCTCAAAATCATTGATCTCTTGCTGTTGATGTAAAATCGTCTGCTTTTCGTTGGATAGAAGATTGGTGTTGTCAACACCCAGTAAACTCATCGAAAAATGCGTTATAAAAAGAGAAAAAACAATAAAATACTTCATGTTACTATTGTAGTACAAATTCGGTAACAACAATGCATTCCAACATCAAAGAATCCTTATATCAATTCAAATGATTTAATCCTATCAAGATTACCAGGAAGAGATAATATTCTGTAAAAAAGAAAGCGATGTAAAAATATTAAACTTTATATCATCATTCTTACAGTTCAAGTTGTCGCACATAATAGTCAATACTGTACCGTAAATCCTCATCAAGTTCCATCATTCCATCGACCATCCACAGCAAATACTTCGGATCTTTGAGGGCAATCGATTTGATCGACTTTTTGGCATATTTTCCAAAAGGGAGACGTTTGATGAGCAGACGTGACTGCGAAATTTCCACCAGTTTTTCGACACACTCTAAATCTTCCAGATACTCTAACAACATTTTGGTATGCAGTGCATCACTTAAAGCATTGTGTGCCATAGCGGTAATAGTATACTCCTCAAATAGTTCTTCTTCTTTACGATAAAGTTTGCACTCATAGCGCAAAAACTGTAATCCATATCCAGCTAAATCTTCCATCAATGCCTTAGAGCATTTGAGAGTATCGATGATTTCACCTTGCCACACAACACCTTCCTTCTGGAGCATTGCTACATCAAATGGTGCATTATGGCTAACTAAAATATTTTCTTTGGTATTTAGTTCTTGCAATAACGGATAACTTTTTGAAAATTCAAAAGCAGGAGCAACTTTCACCATTTCATTTGTAATATGATGGATACTTGAAGCCATAGGAGGAATTTTTTTAATAGGGTTGATGAGCTCAAAATGACTAATATTCTCATACACTATTCCTAGTGCACAGATACGATCACCAACTTCCAGTCCCGTTGTTTCGCTATCCAAAAATACCAACATTATTGTTCACTTGGAATATTTTTGATTTTACCCATTAACACATGATAGTGTTCCAACGTACGAAAACTTTTTTCAAACCGCCATGCTAGAACAAATGTAATAATGTCAGTTTTAAGGGAACTGTTTATTTTTTCAGATCGGCCATAATAAGCCAGTGAGATATTTTTATTTTTCACTTTTGCATTAGGGATGTACTGTATCCCAATAATCTGAACGTATTTTCCCACTTTGATAATACCTAAATCATCATCCCCTAAGGAAATCCCTGAGAGATTAATCGCTTTGAGGTCGAATAACTCCTCAAAATTTCCTATTTTATCAATTATTGAGAGTTTTTGATACAACTCTTCAAGTCTTACAAAATTATTTTTACGCTCTAACTCATAACTGGATATTTTTGCAGTGAGGTTTTTGAGACGATCCAGCGCTGAACTCATAGTCTCTCCTGAATTTTTTAAATTACGTTATTTTAACTAACTTTTCTCTATAATAGTAAACTTTTTTAGATTGGGAATTTTTATGGACTATTTACGCATCCAAGGACCCGTTAAACTGAACGGAACCGTCACTATCTCAGGGGCTAAAAACGCAGCCCTTCCCCTCATCACGCTCACACTCTTGGCACATAATAAAGTCACCGTGACCAATATGCCCGAAGTAGTAGATATTAAAACATTGTTAAAACTTTTGGGTAATCTTGGTGCTTCCTATACCCTCGAAAACCATTCTCTCACCATCGATACGTCCATGGTTAATGACACAATGGCGAACTACGACATCGTCAAAACTATGCGTGCTTCTATCCTTGTATTAGGACCTCTTCTGGCACGTTTTGGACACTGTGAAGTCTCTTTGCCAGGAGGATGTGCTATTGGTCAACGCCCTATTGATTTACATCTCAAAGCGATGGAGGCTATGGGTGCTACAATCACTATTCATGCAGGATATGTTCATGCTGTAGCACCTGAAGGACTTAAAGCTGCGCATATTGTTTTTGACAAAATCACTGTCACGGGTACCGCCAATGTTGTAATGGCGGCAGCATTAGCACACGGCACATCAGTGCTTGTAAACTGTGCCAAAGAGCCTGAAGTGGTCCAATTGTGTGAGATCTTACGTGATAGCGGTATCGATATCAAAGGAATCGGAACACCAGAGCTTATCATTGTAGGAACAGGTGGAAAAACCATCGATATGGTTGATTTCGAGGTCATTCCCGATCGTATCGAAGCGGGGACGTATCTATGCGCAGGTGCTATTACAGGTTCAACCATTACACTAGAGCGCGTCCGAGCCGACCATCTTGATGCAGTCACAGCCAAGCTCGAACAAATGGGATGCACCGTTGATATCACTCCAACAACCATGACAATCCACCCTGCACAACAACTCAAACATGTTGATATTATCACCCAAGAATATCCTGCATTCCCAACCGATATGCAAGCACAATTTTTAGC
>CAMBHX010000109.1 GCA_945867285.1 Sulfuricurvum sp. IAE1 | reverse complement strand
GCTATGCATAAAGAGAGCGAACTTTTTGAACTAGGATTGCGTTTGATTGTTGTTTCTATAGCAATTTATGTTCACTCTCTTGCGCCGTTAGCTGGGTGGTTAATAGCTATTTTCATGGGTATCTTTATGATGATTAGCACTTTTTTTGGATTTTGTCTGTCGGCGCTGTGGTATATTGGATTTAAATGTATCAATAAATTCCCCAAAGAAAATCAGATTGCTATGGTTGATCGACGATTGAGTGGTAATCGAGCAGGGACAAATATGAATTGTCTTTTGGCTCGAAATGGATTTAAGCCCTATGCTCGTTGCGACTATTGTTCATTACAGGCACCTCAGTGTGGGGGGATTCAAACAACTGGTTTTGTATTTGGAATTAGTTTTTTATCTTCTTTATTTTTGTTTATTCATAGCCCCATTTGGATAGTCATCAATATTGTCACCATTGTTATGTTATTGTTTTGGTTAGCATATAAAATAACACTCAATACTGATCAGTTGGCAACTGCTGATTTTCAAAATCGTGAGCTTAACGAAAAGCTGAAACATTACAATCATACCCTTGAAAATGAGGTTTCTAAACGAACGCTCGAGCTTGAAAAATTGGTTAAAATTGACTCTTTAACGGGGTTGGTCAACCGCTTTGAATTTGAAAAACAACTTGAAGGAGCTATGAAAACGGCTAAAGATGGACATAGTACGCATGTAATGTGTTATATTGATTTGGATCAGTTCAAAATCGTCAATGATAAATGTGGCCACATTGCAGGGGATGAATTACTTCGTCAGGTTGCCTTGATTTTGAAGCGATCTGCTAAAGAGGGTGATGTTGTGGCTCGTTTGGGCGGGGATGAGTTCGGGATTATTTATATCGATACCGATGTTAATGATGCAAGCATCCAAGCAAATAGGTTATTAAATGCTATTGGTGAGTATCGGTTTAACTACAATGGCAATATTTTTGCTATTGGTGCAAGTATTGGGATAGTAGAAATTATGGAAGAGTGTTGCACTTTGACTAATCTCCTTTCGCAGGCTGATGCTGCATGCTATACTGCTAAAGATGAAGGGCGTAATCGAATCCATGTTGCGTATCCACAAGATTCAGCTATACAGGAGCGCCGAAATCAGATGCAGTGGCTTGGACGGCTTGAAGAAGCATTGGTGGCCAATTCGTTTGTGCTGTTCGTTCAACCTATTGTCCCTGTATTGGATATAGTGCAACGAAAGGGTTATGAAGTCTTGGTGCGTTTGCAAGAGTCTAATGGAGAATTAATTTTGCCTATGGCATTTATTCCAGCAGCGCAACGCTATGGATTTATGTTGAAGCTGGATCGTTGGGTTATTGAGAATACTTTTAAAGTATTTATGAAGATTTGGCGCAAGACTTCCCAAGAACTTCATTTTAGTATTAATATTTCTGGAGCTACTTTAGGGGATGAGGGGACGAAACAGTTCATAAAAGGTTTGTTTGGGAATTATGGAGTTCCTTATGGAACGATTACGTTTGAAATAACTGAGACCGAAGCGGTGGGAAATATGTCTAATGCCCTTTCTTTTATTAATGAATTCAGAGCCCTTGGGTGTAAGTTTGCATTGGATGATTTTGGATGCGGTCTTTCATCGTTTTCCTATCTACAAAACATGCCGGTGGATTATCTCAAAATCGATGGTTCTTTTGTTCTTGATATTCATATGAATCCGATTAATCGAGCCATGGTTGACGCAATCAACCAAATCGGTCACGTCATGGGCATTGCCACAGTCTGTGAATATGTTGAAAATGGGGCGGTATTGCGTATTTTAGATGAACTTGGAGTTGATTTTGCCCAAGGATATCACATAGGCAAGCCTCAGCCCATTGAGACATTATTTACCCTTGAGGGGTAAACTCGGGTACGATTTGAACTAAAGAAGCAATAGGGTTGTTTGTCTCTAAAAGAGCATCGATATGATGGTTGAGCTGATCAATGGGATGCAAAGAAGAGCCTGCAATCATAATAGATTCAAAACGTGTTTTTTGCTCACTCTCGTCTATCAATAGCTCTTCATACAATTTTTCTCCTGCGCGCAACCCTATCGTTTCTATAGCTATAGGAGTTTTTGCATAGAGCCTGATCATAGTGCGGGCTAGATCGATAATTTTAATAGGCTCTCCCATATCTAAAATAAACAATTCGCCACCACGTGCAATAGCAGCAGCTTGCAAAACCAGCTGGCACGCCTCTCCTATAAGCATAAAATAGCGAGTAATGTCAGGATGCGTGAGAGTTATGGGACCGCCTGCTTCGATTTGTGCTTTGAATTTTGGAATAACGCTTCCGCTTGACCCTAATACATTTCCAAAACGAACGGCGACAATTTCACTCTTTTTTGAATCAACATTTTGAGCGTACAACTCAACAATACGTTTAGTTGCCCCCATCACATTTGTAGGGCGCACTGCTTTGTCAGTAGAGATAATGACGATCTTGGGTACACCATGAGCAATCGCGCAATCAATGACGTTACGTGATCCTTGAATATTATTTAGTACTGCTGCAGAAATATTCGCTTCGCATAATGGCACATGTTTATAAGCAGCTGCATGAATAACAATGTCTGGTGTATGTGTTTTCAACAATAACGAAAAAGATTCCTCATCTATTATATTAGACAAGTTTGCTATAGCACTAGGCAGTTGCTCGCTGATTTGATAGAGATTGTATTCACTGTGATCAACTAAAATGAGCTTTGACGCTCCAAAATAGTGGCACTGCAAGGCAATCTCGCTACCAATACTTCCACCCGCACCTGTAATCAACACAATCTTGTCTTTAATAAATGCTCCAATAATGTCAGCGTCAAGATCTTTAGGATGACGAGCAAGTAAATCTTCAACACATAAAGGCTCGATTATCGCCGTACTTCCGCCCAAGACAACAGATCTCCGAATATGCTTAATGGTAGTATTCCCCAACATATCGTAGATATATTTAAGGTCATCTGCCGGAAGACTCCCTTCGAGAATAGCCACTTGAGCTGGATGTTTCTCCAAAAATTCTTTTAACTGTGAAAATTTATAGACTGGCACTCCATGAATCGACAATCCAGCCATATTGTGATTTTTTTCCAAAACCGTAAAAAGCGCCAGAGGATAATACTCCCCCTGCAATAGACTCTTAATCAAAATACCACTCTGCGAAGATGCTCCAACAATAATCGAAGTAATTGAGGCATCACTTCTCCCGCTAGACTCAAGGATTAAGCGCTTCAAAAATCGTATTGTGCCCAACATAAAAAAAGAGAGGAAAAAATCGATGACAATAACGCTTCGAGGAAATGGATTGAATTCCAATGGGAACATCACGAACAATAACGTGAAAATAGCATATGTCGCAAAATGCGCCCAAAACAATCCTCGCATGTCGTCAAATCCAAAAAATCGCCAAACAATTGTATAGTTCTTAAAAATGGCAATCGATATTGCTTTTAACCCGATAATAATAACCGCAATAAACCAGAAACGGTCCAAAAAACCTTCGGGAATGTCGAAATTAAATCGCAATAAATACGCAATATACAACGTCAAAACCGACGAAATACCATCTGCAAAAACAAAAAACAAAACTCTCTTGGAGTGGGTTGGAGTAAGCCAGGATATCATCGCAACGCTTTAATAATCAATCCAGACACGCGCGAAACATCCTCGAGGCACATCTGAGTTCCGCTGGGCAAACAAAGCCCTTTGTCAAAAAGAGCCTGTGCCGTACCATTTTGACAACACAATGCGCCTGCAAAAAGAGGCTGAAGATGCATAGCTTTCCACAGTGGTCTACTTTCGATATTCTCCTTTTCCAAAGCAACACGTATCACGTCAGGGTCACTTTTAGAAAATACTAGTGTCGTTAGCCATCTGTTACCTACAGTATCAGCAAGCTCAGGCATAAAAGCAATTTCATCTACACCTCCAAGCTCTTGCTTATACCACTCAAAAATCTGTCGTTTTTTAGCGATACGCTCATCCAAGACTTCCATTTGAGCCACACCGATGGCAGCCAAAACATTACTCATACGATAGTTATAGCCAAAATCAGTGTGCTCATAGTGCGGGGCATCATCACGTGCTTGTGTAGCGTAAAAACGGGCTTTATCTATAAGTTCTTTGTGGGGCGACACCAACATCCCTCCACCTGACGTTGTGAGGATTTTATTGCCATTAAAACTATAGACACCAAAATCACCAAAGGTACCACTTTGTCGATCTTTATATGTTGCACCTAAACTCTCTGCTGCATCTTCGATGAGATAAATATTATATTCTTTACATAGCGCAACAATAGCTTCCAAGTCGGCACATTGCCCATATAAATGGGTCACAATAAGAGCCTTGGGTTTTTGAGGAGCATTTTTTATGGCTTGCACCAAAAGCTGAGGGTCAAGATTCCAACTTTTGGTATCACTATCGATAAAACAGGGGATAGCATTTTGATACAAAATTGGGGAAACAGAGCCAATAAAGGTAAAACTTGAGGTCAAAACAATATCGCCCTTCCCTACACCCAAAACACGTAATGCTAAGTGTAAAGCAGCTGTGGCGGATGAAAGAGCAAGAGCGTTCGGGGAGAGCGTATAATCACAAATGCTTTGTTCAAAACGCTCCACCATTGGCCCCAATGGAGCGATATAATTAGTTTGAAATGCATCGGCAATATATCCCAATTCTCGACCACTCATATCGGGTGGAGACAAAAACAATCTCTTGGAATTCATCTTATACTTTCAGCCTGTAGACTTTTGCCAATGGATCCAAAATAACGGGCTCAAAAAGCTTTTTATCATAATTTTCAAACACAAACATCTGAATATACGCACTGTTGAAATAAAAATCATCCATGACTAAAAACTTTCCGTAACTTGCCATATACACAACACTCATCCCATTGGAAGAAATAGATTGCTCATTGATACGAACTTTTTTGTCCTCGCCGTAACCCACCTCATAAAAACTTTTAACAGGAATCTCTTGCCCTTGGATGCTTATCATGTTTTTATCTTTTAACAGTGATATTCCATTTCCAAGCTCGATCGATTTACCCACATCTTGTGCTCCATCAGACGAATAAAAAAATGGTGGATTTATTTTATTGTTTGGATTGTGAATATCCAAAGCACTAAACAATGCAACGGTTGGAAAAATCTCCATCATACGCAGAGGAAGATAGAAATAGACGTTTCGCGTCGACTTTGGAAGCAGTTTTGGGTTTAAGTCAATCCCCACCATCATATCGTCAATCGTAGAGACATTAAAATCTTTGAGCATTTGGGAAACAATAGC
>CAMBHX010000108.1 GCA_945867285.1 Sulfuricurvum sp. IAE1 | reverse complement strand
AAGACATTGAACAATCCTATCAAGCTCAATCAGGATATTCCTACTACTACTGGGGCAACACTTTCAGCTCGATCGATTGCCGATGGTGCACGTGCGGCGTTAGCGCTTTTAGAGATCACACAGCAGTAGAGCATGAAATTTTTAATCTCAAAAAAACTTATTGATAACAAATCGCTGTATGCAAGCGTCGTATGGATGGTATCTTTTCTCATTCTAGCATTGCTGCTCAATATGGGTGTCAAGATAATTGATTTTGGTGTAAGCCCGCAGGACTGGGTCAGTAGTATCATGGGTAATGAGGAAGAGTTTATTGATCCGATGCTCTTGAGTGATTTATTACTGACTCTTCATACCGATTTGTTTGGCCTGATTTTGGTCTTTGTCCTTGCGAGCGCATTGATGATGCGTACATCGCACTCTCAAATGTTTAAATTAACCACGATGACACTAGGTGTTGGGACTCTTTTGGCATACACCATCGGAGTTATTGTCTCATTGTGGCTTGGGACATTTTGCATCTGGATAGGATGGGGTGGTTTTGCTGCGTTTCATCTATTGATGATAGGATTGTTACTCAATATTTTGATATTATTAGTGAGTAAAAAGTTTTAATGCATCATCAATCGCTTCGAGTTTTGGCACTATTGTTTGTTGCATTGATAGTCCTGCAATCTCTCCTTGGTGGAGCTTTATTTCTAGTGGTGGCAGGATGGAATCCCCACGATATTGTCCACTATTACACTCAAAAGTCACTCCACGGAGCACTGGAAGTGCTTGCTCCTCATGTACTATTTGTCTCCATTGCCCTCATGGGGAGTTTGCATTTTTTAGGTTTTATCAAGACGATTGGCGATAAGCAAAAACAATTTTTTATTCATGGACTGTTTGGACTGTTTGGACTTGATCAAAGTGCACCATTGATGATAATGGCAGGATTTGAGAGTTTTGTGTGGGTCAAAATCGTCGCATTTGTGGCCTTTGAAATAGTTTTGGCATGGCTTTTGATCATAATTTTTAAAAAATCCGTTGATGAGTTTTTTTGAGTCTCTGGAGATGCTCTTAAGAGGCTTTTAACATGATATTGATTATTATTTATGTATCTATCGGTTGAATCACAACTGTAATAAAGGAATCGTTATGTCCTCCCCTGCAATGACACTGTTAAGCGCATGCACCAAGGGTGGCGTAGCTACTGTGGTGAAAATTAATGCACAAGGTCCTCTAAAGCAACGTCTTATCTCCTTTGGGCTTATGAAAGGAGCCGTGGTGACAATGCTTGAATGTGGATTAACTAAAAGTACGTATGAGATTAAAATTGGTAATGTCTCTCTTGCGTTGCGCCGTGAAGAAGCTCAGTTGATCGAGGTATGTGATGTCCACTAAAAAAATTACCGTGGCACTTGTAGGGCAACCTAATGTCGGCAAAAGTATGCTTATCAACTCCATTGGTAATGCTCGGCTGCATGTTGGAAATTTTACGGGTGTGACGGTTGAAAAAACTATTGTTACGTTTGAACACGGTGGATATGAGTTTAGTGTTGTTGATCTTCCTGGAACGTATGCTTTTACCGATTATTCGATCGAAGAGCGTGTGACACATGATTATCTGACGCAAGAAACCTATGATCTCATCATCAATGTTCTCGATTCAACCAATATGGAAAAAAATCTCCAACTCACTGCTGAACTGATGACAATGAGCAAAAAAATGGTGCTTGCCCTCAATATGTCCGATGAAGCCGACAAAGAGGGTATCGAGATCAACGCTCCTTATCTCTCACAGTTGCTAGGCATTCCATGTATTCGTGTATCTGCTGCAGCCAAAACAGGGCTTGAAGAGTTAATGAGTGTGGTGATCAAAACACACGAAACCTCTTTTCAAGAGCAAAAATTAATTTTTAGTGAAGCTGTCGAAGAAGAGATAGGAATTATTGAAGAGTATTTGAAACGTCAAAAATTTCATGCGAGCTTGTCCAATCGTAATATTGCTATTAATCTCTTACAAAAAGAGAAAAAAACGTACCGAGTCTTACACGATAATCCGATTTGGACTGAGTTGCAACCGATGTTGATTGAAGCCGATCGACACATATTGTTGCATCATGATACGGACGATATGAAAGAGGCCTTAGCTGAAGAATACTTTTCGTTTAATCGAGGGATTATTGCTGAAGCGGTCAAGATCAAACTCAAAGCTCCTACGAAAAAAACAACAACTGAAAAAATCGATAGTGTTCTGATTCACCCGATATTTGGGATTCCTATTTTCTTGTTTTTTATGTGGGGGTTATTTCAGCTCACATTTGAAATAGGATCGATCCCGATGGATTGGATCAATGCATTTTTTGGTTGGTTTGGTGAGGCAGTAGGCTCTACGATTGGTAATGATGAGATACGTTCTTTGGTCGTTGATGGGGTCATTTCGGGCGTGGGAGCAGTTGTGCTATTTGTTCCAAATATCGTGATTTTGTTTGTGGGGATAGCCCTTTTGGAATCGACAGGCTATATGTCACGTGTTGCTTTTTTGTTGGATGGCTTTTTCCATAAATTTGGACTTCATGGACAGTCATTTATCCCTTTGGTATCAGGATTTGGGTGTTCTATTCCTGCGTATATGTCTGCACGTATTTTGAAAAATGACCGTGATCGACTCCTGACCCTCTTTGTTATAGGATTTATGAGCTGTGGTGCACGATTGCCTGTGTATGTCCTTTTTACAGGAGCTTTTTTCGCTCCTGAAATGGCAGGAAATATTCTTTTTGGAATTTATATTTTTGGGGCAATGATTGGATTAGTGGTGGCAAAAATCCTAAAAATCACCGCTTTTAAGGGAATCGATGAGCCATTTGTTATGGAGATGCCAAAATATCGTCTCCCTTCATTCAAGCTTATTTGGCATACAGTATTGACGAAAACGATGATGTATCTTAAAAAAGCGGGGACGTTTATCGCTGCTGCATCGCTGCTGGTATGGTTTTTGAGTACCTACCCAAAAAATGAGATGCTTGATGGTGAGTTTGGAGCCAAAATTGAAGCTACAGTGGACGAAGATGCTAAAAAAGTGTTGGAAAATCAGCTCGCAGAGGTACAACTCTCTCAAAGCTTTTTAGGTCGAATCGGTCATACCATAGAGCCCGTGTTTGCCCCGCTTGGATTTGATTGGAAGATGGCGGTTGCTTTGCAAACAGGTTTGGCGGCCAAAGAGGTGGTTGTCTCTACAATGGGAGTTCTTTATTCTTTGGGTAGCGATGCGACCGAAGAGGATCACTCTTTAATAGCCACCATCAGAGCTCAAATTCCATTTGCTTCAGCAGTGGCATTTATTATTGTCATTATGACTTATTTACCGTGTTTGGCAGCATCGGTTGTCTTTACACGTGAGGCTGGTGGGATTAAATATTTTGTCTATTTATTTGTATTTACAACAATTGTAGCGTATACACTTGCATTTGTGGCGTATCGATTGACGTTATGGATAGGTAATTGATGCTATACACTAAACGAGCAAAGCTCATTTAGTGACAAGGACTAAAGTCCTTTGTAATCCCCTAAAGCTACAAAAGCTTTGCTTTTGAGAGTTTTTTATTTACCTAGATTGCGTTACAATATCCCCATGAATAAAATATTAATGATTGAAGATGATCTCGAGCTCGCCGAGATTTTAACCGAATTTTTAGAGCAGTATGATTTTGTTGTGACGACTGAGGATGACCCATTTAAGGCATTGAGTATTCTCAAATTGGAACCTTTCGATGTGGTGATATTGGATTTAACCCTTCCTGGTATGGATGGATTGGAGGTATGTGCGGCGATCCGAGAGCGCCAAAACATCCCTATTATTATCTCATCAGCACGTTCTGATGTAACTGATAAGATCCATGCATTAGAGCTGGGTGCAGATGACTATCTCCCCAAGCCGTATGACCCAAGAGAGCTCGAGGCTCGTATTCATTCGGTATTGCGTCGTTATGATGCAGCATCACAATTGAAAATGCAAAACGAGAGTGATTTCAAACTCAATGAAGATGCGATGCAAATCACCTACAAACATAAAGCAATGGATTTCACTAATGCAGAGTATGGCATTTTGGCATTTATGATCAAAAAGCAAGGTCTGGTTGTCTCACGCGAAGATTTAATTCACAACGTTAGTGCTATCAATGAGGACTCATCCAACAAAAGTATTGACGTAATGATGGGGCGTATTCGTAGTAAATTAGGTGATAAAGCATTGATTGAATCGATCCGTGGCATCGGCTATAAACTCTTAAAATGATCAAACGCAATGCCGTTTTACTCACTGTTTTATTTGCCTTTGCGGTAACCGTTTCGAGCATCAGCTATACATTTTATCAACTGTATGAGACCAATCGCAGCAAACACGTTGATGGCTTGTTTGGTAAATATTCCCTCATTTCCCAAATTTACAACTCATTTCTACTCAAACAAATCTCACAGCCCATCTTAGAAGCCAACTTGGCTGTATATGATTTATATGCCATCAGCGGTGAAGAGTATGAGGATGTTATGGATGATTCTCGAGTATTAAAAGAAGAGGGAAGTGAAGTCTCACAAAGCATCTCTTTTGATTCTCCTTACAATGATTTGATTGTCACGCAAGTACATGTTCAGATGCGTCAATACCGAGGTAAAATCTATTTTTGGATTCAATCCAACCATCATTCGATGTTGCTAGAAGATAAAAAGGTGCGAGGATATAACCCTTCTTATTTGCTCTATGGTTATGGCACGATTTTGGCAATTTTGATATTGTCATTTGTTCTTATTTTAGTGAGAATCGCTCCGCTTCGACGATTACGACGGCAAATTGCTCGTTTTGGGGAAGGGGATATGGGGGTTTCATTTCATGCAACAGGTAGTGATGAAATAGCTCTTATTTCCAATGAGCTCGAAACGGCCCAAAGTAAAATTCGCTCACTCATTGAATCGAGAACTCTTTTTTTACGTAACATCATGCATGAGCTTAAGACCCCAATTGCCAAGGGACGAATTGCAGCAACAATGTTGGAAAGTGAAAAACAACAGTTGCGTTTTGAGGGGATATTTGAGCGCCTAGAGGGGCTCATCGGTGAGTTTGCATTGATTGAAGAGATCAGCTCAGGTTCTCAGTATTTGGATAAAAAAGAGTATCGGCTCGTGGATTTGATAGACGGGGCTATTGATATGGCGATGGCGGATTATGATGCGATTGATAATGCCGTTGTGGGGTCGTTCAAGGTAGAAGTAGACTATCGACTTTTTACCACAGCGATTAAAAATATGATTGATAATGCCCTCAAATATTCACCGACTAATTCGATGCAAATACGCCTAGAAGATGAAAGTATTGTATTTAAAAATGAGGGTAAAGAGTT
>CAMBHX010000107.1 GCA_945867285.1 Sulfuricurvum sp. IAE1 | reverse complement strand
TTTGAATGCCATTGTGTAAATTTTACGGTAGTTTAACCGATATGTGATTAAAATAGCTCATAATATCCAAAAAAATGGGGGTGCCAGTGTCATTGTTTGAACGCAAAAATACATCCCAGTCTATCATTAACACTTCTGTCGCTAATGTTATTGTAAGAACTGGTAATGTTGCTAAAGAACTTATGAGTACTGCTGCTAACTACAAGGTTTCAGTTAAAACTTTGGATTTTAGACTACTGGATACGCAAACATTTATTCGTACACTTAGTGATGGTGATGAGTGGATTGAGGTTGGTGAACAAGAGATTGCTGATATTGACGAATCTATGTATCTCAATCCAAAATTTGAAATCAAACAAATTTATGAGATAGAAATTTTTACCATTGCTCTGACAGATGTACAAGATGCCTTGGACGTTTCTATTGCAGGAAATTCGACTCTTACAAATATTTATTTAACTATTAAAAAAGGTAGTCGAGCTACTTACAGTGAAAATTTCGAGATCATTTTTTTTGAGCTTATAAAAAAGAAAAAACTTCGAGCTAATTTGATGATCGAAATTTTTGATTCAATGATGCGATCCAATTTATTAGATATGTTGTCAAAAATACGTGTTTATGGGGAGTATACGTTTGATGAACAGGAACGTTATATTATTGCTAGTGGATTTGAACCTATTGCTACGGTAAATGACAAATTAATTTTACATTATGATAAAAAATATCAAGCTGTTGACCAAGGAGGTCGTATAAATTATGCCAAGCGAGGCTATATCGCTAGTATTGTTGAAAATGGTTTATTGATTGAATATATAAAACCTATTAAAGGGACAATAGGACGCAATGTCCGTGGTGAAATTCTTTTGCCAAAAGAACCAATAGTTCGTAATGAGCCAACATTTATATGGACGGACAATATTGTGCGTAATGACTTGGAAAAAACCATTGAATTTCGAGCCAAGACTGGTGGATATGTAACTCTTGAGGGTGGGATGTATGACATAAAGTCAGAGATGGATGTGAGTGAAATTAGTTTTCGCTCAACAGGCTCTATTGATACTGATTTAGGTGCTGATGTGTTGATTAATGTCAAAGAGAAAGATTCTCTAAAAGATGCTATTGGAATGGGGATGGCAGTAACTGTTCATACGATTAATGTTGAAGGAAGTGTTGGACAAGATGCAAAAATAATGGCACAAAAAGCAACTATTGAGGGGCAGGTACATAGTAGTGCCATGGTAAGTGCGGATGAATTGATAGTCAATATTCTCAAAGGTAAGGCATATGGACGTGAAGTACATGTTTCGAGGTTGGAGCAAGGAGAAATTGAAGGGGATAAAGTTTTTGTTGGACAAGCAGTGGGGGGTAGAATACGTGCCCGTGAAGTCGTGATTGAACTTTTGGGTTCGCATGTAAAGATTACAGCTTCTAAAAGTATTGAGATTAAAAAGCTAATAGGTGGTGAAAATGTATTTACAATCGATCCCTTATTGAATGAATCCCGAGAAATGTTGGGAAATGATGAAGAAATGATGAAAGAAATCAAAGGAGATCTTGTAGCAATTCAAAAAGAGCTTAGATACTATGAAGATATAATAAAAGAAAACTTGGCGGCGTATGAGGGAATCAAAAAGAAATTATTGCATTACAAGCAAATCGGTATTAAACCTCCCATGGCATTTGTTGAGAAATATCAGCAGTTTCAACATTTTAAGAAAAAATTCGAAGAGCTTCAAGAACAGTTTAAAATTAAATCAGAAATATCAGCACAACTTGGAGTTAAACGAACTTCGTTGCAAGATGATATATTTGATGCTAGAATAATCAATCATGATCGTTGGCATGATTACAACGAGGTTATTTTTAAGCTCATTGACCCTCCTATGGAAGTTATATATTTTCCTGCTGATGGAAGCGATGAAAACATGTTAGGGCTGCATGAAGATGAGAATGGAGAATTCACCATAAGGGTTATCAGTAAATGATTGTAGGACTAATTGGAGATGTGGATCATAAAGAGCCCACAAAGGTTCATATTGAATCATGCGGAGTAATTTATGAGGTATTCATTTCTTTACACACTTATTCATCACTTAATGCCCAGCGGGTACGTTTAAATATTTCTCACATTATTCGAGAAGATGCGCAGCATCTTTATGGATTTGCTCAAAAAAGTGAGAAAACGCTTTTCGAGGGGATGCTTAAAATTAACGGAATAGGGCCCAAAGTGGCATTGGCTATCTGCAGCACCTTTACGCCAGAGCAATTTGCAGGTATTATTTCATCTAAAGATGTCAATGCACTCAAAAAAGTTCCTGGAATTGGACCTAAGGGTGCAGCACGTATTATGGTGGAGCTTGCAGGATTTGATACAGTATTACTTCAAGGAGACACCTTTGTCGCGAGCGCCCACACAGAAGCTCTTATGGCGTTAGAATCATTAGGATTTAAAAAAGAGATTGTCGTGAGTGCTCTGAGCCGATGCAGTACAACCGACACAGCAGGGCTTGTTAAAGAGGCCCTTAAGTTATTACAAAAATTATAATAAGGATTAAGAGATGAAATGTGCATTATTATTTGGGGGAGCTAGTTACGAGCATGAAATTAGTATTGTTAGTGCTATCACAGTCAAGGGGAAATTATCACGTTTTGAATTGAGTTATATTTTTTGTGATCAAGATCATACTTTTTACTTGATTGAAGCATCAAAAATGAAAGCAACGACGTTTTCTCGCGGAGAACACCGAAAAATGCCACAACTTTTTATGACTAATGGCGGTTTTGAGCAACGTGGGCTTTTTGGTTCTAAAAAATTTGATATGCCGGTAATAAATATTATACACGGTGGTGATGGCGAAGATGGGTCGATAGCGGCAATGTTAGATTTTTATTCTATCCCCTTTATAGGACCTCGCAAAGAGGCGTCAATGCTGAGTTTTGATAAACATTACACCAAGTGGATGGCAAACTCTTTAGGGGTTAAGATACTTCCTTTTGAAGCAATTACTCAAACCTCACGAAATGATATTAAAACTGCCTACCCTTTTATCGTCAAACCTGCACGCTTGGGAAGCTCTATTGGGGTTAGTGTTGTGCAGGATGTTAGTGAGTTGGAATATGCTTTGGATGTGGCGTTTGAATTTGATACTGTTTTGCTCATTGAACCGTTTATCAGTGGGGTAAAAGAGTACAATCTCGCTGGCTTTAGTGCACGAGGTGAGATGACTTATTCGATCGTTGAAGAGCCACAAAAAGCTGAATTTTTGGATTTTGAGAAAAAATATCTCGATTTTTCCCGCTCCAGTACGGTGGCGGAAGCTCCTATTTCACAAGAATTGGTGCAACAGCTTAAAACGGCATTCAAAGTAATTTATTCACCTCTTTTTGAAGGGGCTATCATACGATGTGATTTCTTTGTTATCGATGATGAGGTCTATCTCAATGAGGTCAATCCTATCCCTGGCTCTATGGCAAACTATTTATTTGAAGATTTTCAAGGAGCTGTCAATAAGCTTTTAGGTAGCCTGCCTACCAAAAAAGAGATTCGCATACAGTATGATTATATTCATTCGATTTCAAGTGCCAAGGGTAAATAAACGTGGCACTTAAAAGCATTCTTTATCATGGCAACACCTTTAATATCAGCTACGAAATTCTTAATCCTACTTCTAATACTGATATTGTCTTTTTGCACGGCTGGGGGTCATCCAAAGCGCTTATGAAACAAGCATTTGGAAAAACTCTTCCAGCGTTTAGACATATTTATATTGATTTACCAGGATTTGGAGCGAGCAATTGTGATACAGCTTTGACAACACACCAATATGGTGAGATATTAAAGCTTTTTTTGGCCGAAATAGGAGTCAAAAAAAATATTGTTTTAGGTCATTCGTTCGGGGGAAAAGTAGCAACATTACTCAATCCAAATCTTTTGGTTTTGGTGGCATCGGCAGGAATATTAGTTCCAAAACCGTTTAAAATTCGTGCCAAAATTGCTTCGTTTAAGATCTTAAAATTGACAGGACTTACTGCATTGCGTCGTTTTTTTGTAGCTCCGGATGCTCAAAATATGTCTGAAGAGATGTACCAAACGTTTAAAAATGTGGTGAATGAAGATTTTAGTGATAGCTTTAAAAATTTTAGAGGCAAAGCATTGTTGTGCTTTGCTAAAAAGGACACGGCAACACCATTATGGACAGGGGAGGTTATTCAAACACTCATCCCTGATTCTCGATTGGTTGCCTTTGAAGGAGATCACTATTTTCTGTTTGGTGAAGGTGCAAAAATTGCTGATGAGATAGAACAAAGTTTGAAGGAAAAGTAATAATGGAAAACACGCAACTGATGGCTTTTATAGGAAATATACTCTTTGTAATGGCACTGGGATGGTATTTGATTACGAATCTTCAATGGTATGATTATCGTATTGAACGAGTGGTATTACGTCATCACAAGACATGGTGGCACATACTTTATTTCATTATTCCTTTTATAGCTTATTATATTCTGGGTGAATATGCACCAGCAGTACTAGCAGTTTATCTCCCGCTATTGATCGTGTGGTACATTAAGCTCGACAAAAAGTTGGTTTTAACGTGGCGAGTGAGGCGTTTTTTGATCGTGCTGCTAGTAATTACAATATTTGTTAATTTACTTTTGATGCTCAAAGAGATTAGTAATGTATTTAGTGTATTTATTCCGTTGTCATTAGCCTATCTTTTGTCCACAGGGATTGAAAAATTCTTGTTTTTAACCTACAAGCGTGAAGCAAAGAAAAAAATTGCTTCTATGTCAGATTTGATAATTATTTGTGTTACGGGAAGTTATGGTAAAACTTCTATGAAGAATTTTGTCGCACAGATTTTATCGACTAAGTTTAACGTCTACGCAACACCACGCAGTGTCAATACTTTAGGGGGGATTGTTCGAGATGTAAACGAATCTCTTCCTGCAAATACGCAAGTATATGTGTGTGAAGCAGGTGCGCGAGAAGTCGGTGATATTTATGCTATAACACAATTATTAAATCCCCAGATTGTGGTGGTTGGTAAAGTGGGTCTGGCACATGTAGAGTATTTCAAAACACTGGAAAACATACAGCGCACGAAACTTGAAATCATCCACTCGAATCGCTTGAAAAAAGCATTTATTCATACGTCTGTGACTGATGTTCCTCACGACAAAGTGACGTTTTTTGGAGATGATGTACAAAATCTTCATGCAACATTAGAAGGGACGGATTTTGATTTAATGCTTCAAGGAAATTATCATCATTTTTATACTTCTGTATTGGGTGGTTTTCAGACGATGAATATTAATGCTGCACTGTTGATTGCGAGTGAGCTTGGGATGAGTAGTGATGAGATGATAGAAGCGGTTCGTAAGCTCAAAAGTGTAGAACACAG
>CAMBHX010000106.1 GCA_945867285.1 Sulfuricurvum sp. IAE1 | reverse complement strand
TAGGGTGTATGATCCACAAAACCTTTTTTGGCATAGGGAGAAATCACAAGAGCAGGAATGCGAGTACCCATGCCCCATCGGTCTGGTGCTGGAGGTGATACATGATCCCACAGCCCTCCATTTTCATCATACGTCACGATAATGACGGTTTTTCCCCACAGTTTAGGTTTACTTCGTATTGCTTCTACTATTTGTTCTAACTTGGTATCAGCAGCTTTGATACTGGCGTATCCTGGGTGCTGATTGTCCGCTGCACTGGGTTTGAAAAATACAACACTGGGCAGTTTGTTGTCTTGTATTGCACTAAAAAATTCTTTCTCATCTTTGAGGTGTTTACGACCTTCACTGTTTGGTTTGTAGTTTTCAAAATACAAAAATGGATTATGGTGATATTGATAGTGGACATCCCCTCCTCGCCCTGCTGACGCCTCATCATATCCACCACTGTACCAGCCCCATGAGATATTGTGCTCACTTAGTCTGTCGCCAATAGTCGTGTGTGTTTGTGGAGGCAAGCGCATGGCTGGATCCGAATACTTAGATTTGAATGGAGGATAAAACGGCTGGATAGTATTAACAGCATAACCATCGGGGGTTAAAATCCCATCCTTGAGTATTTCACCTTGGCTATCTAGTTCATAAGCAGAGATGGCACTTTGTAATCCTACATAGGGTGTTCGTGCAGCGATAAGCCATTGATGATTGAGGAATGAACCTCCATAGGCAGCAGCGAAAAATTGGTCGCACAATGTAAACTCTTTTGCATACCGCCATAACGCACTGTTAGTCATGTCGTGATAGCCCATTGTGAGAGCTTTTTCATCACTAACATCAACAAAACGGTTGTTAGTTCCATTGTTGATTTGGAGTTTGTTTTGAAAAAATCGATGTACCAAATCGGGAATAATTTTCTCCTGGGGTACATACTTGTCCAACAAAAATGGGGCATTAGGAACTGTTTGCGGGAATCCCATTTTGATTGCATTATCACCCATAGAAAGAGCAGGACACTTTGTCCCTTGGCGATCACTTTGAACACTGTACGAAATACGAGGCTTGTCCGAAGTGTCAGCTCCCTCAAATCCACGAAATACATTGTCAAAGCTGCGATTTTCGAGATAGATCACAACGATATGGTCAATCTTGGTGTGGATATCATTGGCTATTCCCACTGTTACACCTAGTAATAACCCTAAAAACCACTTCATACTATCCCTTGCTATTGATGTCAAACATTATTGTAATAGTACCACCAAAGGAGTTGGTTAGTCGTGAATATAGCGTTGTTTCTTTGCCTCTTTGATTTTGGCAATCTCGACTAGTATATATCCGTCGATACAGTTGTTAAAATCGACATCGATACCAAAATCCATAAACTGCACGCCACTCGTCTCGCACAGTTCGGTATACTGTTTGTATAGGGTTGGAATAGAGACTTCAAATGATTTGAGATAATCTTTGAGCTGTCTAAAATCTCTATCATAGTCGTTGCCCACAAACATCTCACCAAGCTCTTGGAGTACATACTGTGAAAGACGATAGGGTGATTTTGCTTTCACATAGCTATGCTTTGCACCGAAATAGAGAGTGTAAAAATAGACCAGCGCCTCTTGAGCGTGTTTGGGAAAGCTCCCTGAAATACTTACGGGCCCTAACATGTATTTGATATGAGGATTGTGATACAAATACGCCCCAATCCCCTGCCAGAGATAATCCAAGGCACGGCTTCCCCAGTACTTTGGCTGAACAAAACTACGACCCAGCTCGATACTGTTTTCCAATACATCATCAAATCGGTCATCCATCTCACACAGCTCGTTCATGTATAGACCCTCATTACCCGCCCACGGCAAGATAGCACCACAATCCCCAATACGATAGGCACCCACGATTTCAAGCGCTTCATCATCCCACAGTACCAAGTGTTGATAATGTTTGTCGTAGTTATCGGTATCACGAGAACGACCACTCCCTTCGCCTACTTTGCGAAATGAATACTCCCGCAAACGTCCGATTTCATTCATCACATCTGGATTTTTATCGTATTGGAGGAGATAGATTTGTTTGTTGTCCGTGGTGCTTCCCAGCAGTTGACTTTTGCGTAACTGAGCGCGCAAGTCTTGGCGCGCAACCGGATGCGCAATAGAACATTGGGTGGTAAAAATCCCTTTTTTGGCACGAGCCACTCGAAAAAGATGTTTGCGAAACAGCATGGCGATACGCTTTTCACTGATATTGAAACTGTTCACCTCCGTATGGTCAATCATTTCACCGATGGTAAAATCAAACACACGATTGCGTGCCGCAAAAATCTCATAACTCAACAGTAGTGTCCCCAATGGTTTATAAATCCACGATGATGCATAAAAAAGGGCACTATTGCGAGCTTTGATATGGATGGGCAAGATGGGGGCAGCATTGCGCTTAGCAAACTTCAAAAATCCCCCTTTCCACTCCCCCTCTTTGACCCCAAACAGTCCCGCACGAGAGACTTCACCTGAGGGGAAAAAGATGACCACCTCTTCAGCTTGAAGTGCAGCATCGATTTGACGCAACGAGTTTTTGGTGAGTTTATCGTTGAAATTATCCACACCGATCATAAACTCAGAAAGTTGTGGGATTTGAGTGAGGAGCTTGTTGGCAACGATTTTGACTTTTTTATCAGGGCGTTGGCGACACACCATTTGGATGAGACATAATGCATCCAATGCACCCAATGGATGATTGGCAACCACAATTGCTTTTCCAATGGTAGGGATGTTTTCGATTTGATGTTGATTGGCTTTGTACGATACATTGAGATGGTTCAGCACAGCATCCACAAAAGCCAATCCACTTTTTTCATTATGAAGGCTCATAAACTGATTAATAGGTTTTTCACGTAATAAAATTTGCGTTGCCCCCACTACTGCTTGATTGATAAGTGTTGGGAGTTTGAATAATGCAGGGTGTTCCTGACGCAAAATGGTTTCGACGCTAATCATTGTAAAATTCCTTGGAAGTATATCCATAAGAATAAACAATAATAGTTTCGTAACAATTACACAGGCATTACTAAACGGTTACTTGAATCGTTTGACATACCCATGACAATAGGGGAGTTTTCCTTTTTGTTGATAATAGTTTTGATGGTACGCCTCAGCAGGATAAAACGTTTGTGTGTTGAATATCTTTGTCATTACACTGTAGCCATTGCGCTTGAGCTGGGAGATCAGTGAATGGATGATTGTAGTTTCCTTCTCATTATTGACAAAAACGGCTGAGAGATACTGGTCGCCAATGTCAGGTCCTTGACCATTTTTTTGAGTAGGGTCGTGGATCTCAAAAAATGCTTTGGCAAGTGTTTCGTAGGAGATGACTTTAGGATCATAAATCACTTCAACGGCTTCGAGATGCCCCGTTGAATGAGTCAGCACCTCTTCGTAGGTTGGATTTTTGGTCGTTCCACCCATGTAGCCTGAGCGAACTTCTTTGACACCTTTGAGTTTTTCGAGATGATACTCTACTCCCCAAAAACATCCTCCCGCAAAATAGGCTTTTGTAAGGGAAGTATTGACAACTGCATCGGGTTTAAAATTCAATGAGAGAGAATTGACACAATAGCGAGTATTTTTATCGGTATATTTTTCGCCATTAAAGACATGCCCCAAATGTCCACCACACTTGGCGCACACGATTTCAATCCGTCGTCCGTCCGCATCGGGAATCTTTTTGACGGCACCTTTGATAGCATCATCAAAACTGGGCCAACCGCAATGTGAGGCGAATTTATCGTCAGAGCGATACAGAGGAGATGTGCATAATTTGCACGTATAAACACCGTTTTGTGTCATATTAGTATACTGCCCACTAAAAGCCCGCTCTGTCCCTTTGTGCAGCAGAATCTTTTTTTCCTCATCATTGAGCCCCGTGATTTCGGAACTCCATTTTTTCAAATCCACCGCCATCGACAGTGAGACTAAAAGTACCATCATTACAATTGTTTTCATCTCCGCCTCCGCATCAAATTATCGTTTACTATAGCGATAAAATAGACAACAGATGGTAAAGCGATGCTTACTTTATATGTTAGACTTCTTGTATAACCTACTTTTTATATTCTCTATTTTGAGGTTATGCAATAAGTTTATTGAAATATTCAAATTCCTAAAAAGGTAAAAATTCCTTTTTCATTCACTGTTTGCTTGAAATTATTGCTTGCATTTTTAAGAGCTGCTGAATAGTCAAGAGAGGAGTTCCCTTTTGATTCAACAATAAAAGATGAAAGGGTAGATCCAGTGTTTGATTTCAATGAAACTGTTGTTCTCGTGTTCACCATATAGGAACCAAAGAGCTGTTTGTTCGTTGATTCTGTATCTAATTCTACGATAACTAAATTTGGATTATTACGGTTAAGGCGTTGTGCGATTTTAATTTTTTCAGAACCTAACGCTTCTTTTAGGGCATCAGCACTGTAGCGGGAATCATTGCCAAAATCGATATAAAACTCTATTTGTGAACGTATTTCGTCCATAGAATCACGATAATCACGTAAAACATTAATCATCTGTGTTCGATTGAAGGATGGGTCAAATGTTGTTAATATTGAGATTATAGTTTTTGCTTTTTCAACATCAGGAGCAATTTCTTGAAATTTTTGATACCGGCCTAAAATGGATTTACCTACTGGTGCCATCTGGAGCGCTTTGATTTCCTTGATGGTATCGTTGAGTGTTTGTCCTTGATCTTTTAAAAATTTTGCTTTATTCACCCCTACAAGAACCAACGCCTTGGTGTCGTTTTGAGTGGATGAAACAACTTCAAAATCATTAAATGATATTTTTTTCACTTCACTTTCTTGGTTGATATTGACATTTTTATTCAATGAAGTGTACAAGTCTGTAGTTGCTTGTGTGGTAGTACTTGAGACCTTAGAGCTAATGGTGACACTCAGTTTCGATGCCACATCCGCCAATGCGCTATCTTTTGCTTGACGCAATGAATTTCCTTCGCCTACGCCATACCAGCTTGTTTCATTATCCGATGGAGGATTAAAATACCATGATGGTATATTATCCCCTGCAATCAACCCAATTCCTAACCCAACTAGCATAAGCAAATATTTCATGAAACTCCTCTTTGATATAGTTGTCGAACGATACCATAAATATACGTTAAATAATAGCTCAAGTAAGCTCAACCATTGTATAATCTATTGATAAAACAAAAGGGGACAAAATGACAGCACGGATCATACGATACGATGAATGTTACAGCGCGCTCATCGATGAGATGGTAGCAAAAAGCGGTGGGCATATCGAGATAGTTGATGATCCAAATCTCAAACTTGACCCTTATTTTTATGAACGAAAAGCAAGCCTAGACAGAACTATCAAAGCTATCGATGATGGGACTATGAAGATGATAAGTCAAGAAGAGTGGGATTTGGATATGGAACAGTTGGATAGAGAGTTGGAAGAAAAATATGGTAATAATTAAAACCAAT
>CAMBHX010000105.1 GCA_945867285.1 Sulfuricurvum sp. IAE1 | reverse complement strand
CGAAGAATGGAGCGAGAAAGATTGTCCAGATTTCACCGGAGTTGCTTGTCATAGTGTATTTGATAAATTTTCGAATATTATCAAAAATCCGCCGTCCGCCTTTTACCGCATTGACGATGGTTGCGAAATTATCATCCAGCAAAATCATCTCTGCGGCTTCTTTTGACACATCAGTACCCATGACGCCCATCGCGATACCAATATCAGCATGCCTTAAAGCCGGAGCATCATTAACCCCATCTCCAGTCATAGCGACAAATTGTCCTTTGTCTTGTAACGCTTTGACAATTTTTAGTTTCTGTTGAGGAACAACCCTCGCATAAACACAAATATGTTCAACACGATCCTCAAACTCTTCTTGTGAAAGTTCATCAAGCTCTTTTCCAGTTATCATCGATCTTGGACGCGAATCCAGCAATCCAAGCTGCCGCGCAATAGCTCCTGCTGTCAGGGGATGATCACCTGTAATCATCACAGGCTTGATCCCTGCTTGTTTGCATAAAGAAATTGCCTCTTTTGCTTCTGGGCGAGGCGGGTCCATCATCCCTGCCAGACCCAAAAATGTGAGCCCTTCTTCTGCTTTCTCTAGCCTATCAGGAATAACCTCCCATGTTTTCATACACAGACAAAGGATTCTCATCCCCTCAGCTGCCATTTCTACGTTGATCTTTTCCAGCAAGACAGTATCGATCTTTTTTAGCCCTTGAGCGCTTAGACTATCGACCGATTTTGGAAGCAGGACATCCAATGCTCCTTTAGTAAAAGAGATGAACCGTTTATCCGTGTGCGTATCACTGTAGTGATGAAAAGTCGTCATACACTTGCGCTGCGGGTCAAATGGAATCTCAGCTACACGAGGGAAACTCTTCTCCAATGTTTGTTTGTCAAATCCATTTGCTTGCGCCATGGTATACAAAGCAGTTTCAGTAGGATCACCAATCAAATCTCCCTGTACATCGTTAAGCACATCACTGCAAAGAGCAAAACCAGCCATATAATATTCAAATACACCCGGATTTCCCTCATAGAATTTTCGGGGATTTAGATTTAGTAATTCATCTTTTTTTGTCGTAATACCATCAACATAGATCTGCTCAACACCCATTTTGTTTTGTGTCAGCGTTCCCGTCTTATCAGAACAGATATATGTTACCGACCCCAGAGTCTCTACGGCGGGAAGTTTTCGTATCAATGCATTTTGACCGACCAGTTTCTTTGCCCCAAATGCGAGCGATATAGTGACAACTGCAGGAAGCGCTTCTGGGATTGCGGCCACTGCCAGAGAGACAGCAGTAAGTAACATCAGTATTGGTTCCTCACCACGAATAAATCCGACGGTAAAGATGATAATACAAATAACGAGAACAGCCATCGCGAGCTTCTGTCCAAATACAATCAATCTTTTTTGCAGAGGTGTTTTTATCTGCGCATCGCCTTGTAGTATCTGTGCGATTTTTCCGAGTTCCGTTTCCATTCCTGTCGCCGTTACTACACCTTTGGCACGTCCATACGTTACAAATGTCCCTCGGTAAGACATATTTTTTCGATCACTAAGACTCTCACTTTCATCCTTTAATGGCAATGTGTGTTTTTCAACACTGACCGACTCACCAGTCAAAGGAGCTTCATCAACCTTGAGATTTATCACCTCGATCAATCTCAAATCAGCAGGGATGATATTTCCAGCTTCCAAAGTCACAATATCACCGGGAACAATCTCACAGGCATTGATTGTTTTTGGCATCCCATCTCGGATAACGTTCGCTGTGGCACCTGCCATTTTTTTCAATGCTTCCATAGCTTTTTGGGCACGATACTCTTGTGCAAAACCGATAATAGCATTGAGCACAATGATGATGATAATTGCAATGGTATCAGAAGGTTCGCCGATAACTCCGGCGATAATAGCAGCAGCAATAAGAACAAGGATCATAAAATCCTTGAACTGATCAATAAACATAATGAGAGTCGTTTTTTGTTTCATTTCTTGCAATACATTCAAACCGTATCGTTCAAGCCGATCCACAGCTTCTCCTGCGCTAAGCCCCTCGTATGTGGAATCCAAATCGCCTAGCGCACTTTCAACACTCTCTAAATGCCATTGGATCATAAAGGTATCATCTCTTTGCTGCATTGAATCTCCTCTTACATCTTCTTACTATTACCATTCTAAGTTATCTTATTTAGTCTACCTCTAAAAAACTCATTTTTTCCCAATTTAACTTGGTTAAACTGATTAATGTAAAATCATATATAGGAAAAAAGGAGGACTCTATGAAACGCATTTTGCCTTTCATTATTTTATCTGTTGTACAAGCTTCTGGGATGGATAGTGATGTTGTCATCGGTGCCAACTATTCTGATATTAACTACAATACAATGGAAAAATCTGATACGTTGACCACGACTTTTCAAGCTGATTTCTATCGTGGCATTATGTCAGCTCAAATATTGACATCGTATTTTCGATCTGATGATACAAATATGGATGACAGAGGATGGGGTGACACACAAGTTGGATTATATTTCCGAACCCATCCATCTTCTTCTCTTACCCTTCAACCAGGCTTTGGTGTCATTCTGCCAACGTATAACACGGGGTATAATAACGAGGCTATAGATATTTTTGGATCGCTGTATGCACAGTATGATTTTGATGGACACTACTATGCATTTGGAGGGTTCTCTTACACGGTTGTCAATGATAAAAATGTTCAAAACATAACTCAATACCACCATTCATCATTCATTCTAAAAGATTCTATACAGTACCAGAATACATCATCTTTTACAGCTGGAACGGCCTATAGGACAAATAACAATGGCTATATCAATATTGACTATACTCAAACTCAAAATATTTATACTGGCGTTGAATCCTTTAAAACTCTTTCCCTAAATGGTATGGTACCTCTTGACTCACACTGGTTTATCCTTGGAAACTATCGTCATGGTTTGAGCGATACTACGAGCGACAATGAATTCGCCCTACGCCTAGGCTATAATTTTTAAAAATCCTTATATTTTAAGTTTTTTTAACAAGAACAAGCAAGAGGGCTAGCGCCCTCCCTTTCCTCCGCTACCTGTACTGCCACTAGAACCTTGTCCCATTCCTTGTTGAATAGGATTTTCAACTGGACTTTGATCAAATTTGCGCTTTTGTTCTTGTGTCATTATTCGATAGCGATTTTTAAGCTCTTTATGAAGTAAATCACGATCTCTATCTCGATCTTGTGCCATTACTCTTTGTTGCTCCAACAACTGATCCGTACTCATATTACGAAAACGATTTTGAACTTCGCTTTGTGTCTGTATTCTCGTTTGTTCAGCAGCTTCTGCCGGTGCTGCATGAGCAAATGTTAATAAAATAGCCGAAGCAGACAAGAGTATAATTAATGTTTTCATTGAGAAACCTCCAATTTAGTATAATAAAACTGCATATTATGCACCTCTGTAAAAAATGACTTACTTAGCACTACTTAATTTTTATTTGCTTTGCAGTGTCATACTTGATCTCTTTTTTTGGTAACGTTATCTCAAGAACCCCCTCTTTACTCTCTGCATGTATATTTTCAGCATCGATATTATTAGGAAGTGTAAAACTTCGAGTAAAACTACCAAAACTGCTCTCCATTTTGTAATAATCCTCTTTTTTAACCTCTTTTTTTGACTTACGCTCACCCTTTAGCATCAGTATATTATTGTCAATTTTTACACTGATATCTTCTTTTTTTACACCAGGCAAATCAACATCAATATGGTAAGCGTACTCACCTTCTCTCGTATTCACTGTCGGAGTGAAATCGGAAAGGACATCTTTGCTTAAACTCGATGTGAAAGCATCACCTATACGCTCTTCAAGTGAACGCAACTCTTTAAATGGATCAAATTTAGTTAACAACATGGCAAACCCCTTTTTATGATTTACAATTTACATTCACCCCATTTTTAGAGTTATAACAAGACATAAATGTAATTGTTGACCACAATTCTAATCCAAAGAAATAAGAAAAAAATGATCCATCTTTTTAGTGACGAATTCATTTTTAACTCATTTTTTTTGGTTACGATAAATAAATTAAACAAAAAAAGGGTTGTCATGTCATCAAAACTTATTATTGTTACGGATTTACAGCGTTTTAAACTTTTTACAACTAAAATAGATCCATTAGGCAGAGAAGCTGTCCTCATGGTAGAGGGAAGTGAAAGTCTCGATATTCATCAAAGACTTAGAGAAAAAGTATCGGATCAGCAAGGGAATTTCAGAGGTGTCGGTGCAAGCGGTTCAGGAGAAGACCACAATATCAAAATAGAAGAAGAACACCGCCGTATCAAAGAGATTGCTCAACAGGTTAATGAAACTGCTCACAAACATGCAGGTGAATCTCTATATTTTGCAGCACCAAAAGCAATCAACAGCCAAATCATGGAGTTACTTAATGCCTCTGTAAAAAAACAAATAACGCTAAATCTCCATGCGGATTTGACCAAAACACCAGATGATAAGCTCTTGGAGCATTTTACAAAATAGTATAGGCGAAGATTTTTAAAAGGGGTTTAGATGTCAAGCATAGCGTGGCTTTCCAAAAAATTACACGATGGTAGAGTCGCATGTGAGGCATGTCATCAACAATGTAAACTTCATGAGGGTGAGTACGGTATTTGTGGTATTCGTAAAGTTGAAAATGGCGAACTGCTTTTATTGACTTATGGGCTTGCTGCTGCCATCAATGTTGATCCTGTAGAAAAAAAACCGATGTTTAACTTTTTACCAGGATCGCAGGTATTTTCTTTTGGTACGGTAGGGTGTAATTTTTCGTGTAAATTTTGCCAAAATGCGGATATCTCTCAGTATCCAAAAGAGCACCATCATGAGATTATAGGTCACCCTCTTTCGCCCAAGCGAGTAGTTTCAAAAGCCCTTGAATACGGCTGTTCAAGTATTGCATATACCTATAATGAACCTGTTGTCTTTTTTGAATACACCTACGACACCGCCAAGCTTGCTCATGAAGCAGGATTGAAAAATATCTATGTCACAAGCGGCTACGAAACACACAAAGCGATTGATACTATAACTCCTTATTTGGATGGGATGAATATAGATATCAAGGGCTACAGCCAATCTTTTTACAAAGATATCTGCGGAGCATCACTTAAACCGGTACTTGATACCGTTGAATATGCCCATAAAAAGGGTATATGGATAGAAACCACAACCTTGCTTATCCCAGGGTATAATGATTCAGATGAAGAGATTCGAGCCATTGCACAGTTCCAAGCCAACTTGGATCCTAGGATGCCATGGCACATCAGCGCCTTTCACCCTATGTATAAGATGCAAGATGTGCACGCAACTCCTTCTCAAACACTACGTCGTGCATATGATATAGGCAAAGATGTTGGACTAAAATATGTCTATGTCGGTAATATCGATGACGAGGCAAGAGAATCTACCTATTGTCCCAATTGTCATACATTAGTGATCGATCGCCACGGTCATATCGGACAATATGTAACAAAC
>CAMBHX010000104.1 GCA_945867285.1 Sulfuricurvum sp. IAE1 | reverse complement strand
ACATTTTTAAAAGTATTGTAATAAATATTTTGCATCTCAGGTAGTCTCATAGACACATCGTTAAGAGCAAAAATATCACCACCGACAGCACCGATTTTTTCACATTTCAGATTTCCTACCATTGCCTCAAATGCAGCACAATTTTGAGGAGCTACTTCGATGATGGCTCGTGACATGCTCTCGGCAAAAATATCTCTCTCATCTTTAACTGCCATATTAGCCGTGATACCAAAATCACTTACGCATGCCATTTTTGCCAAGGCAATAGCAGCACCTCCCGCACTACAATCTTTTGCCGATGCGAGAAGTCCTTTTTTGTTGGCTTCAATCACAAGACTCCAAAGAGAGAGCTCTTTGTCATAGTCTATTGCAGGGATTTTACCTGCAACAGTACTATAAAGCTCTTTCATATACAGTGATCCACCAAACTCGCTACGACTCTCACCCACTAGATAAACAGCATTGCCCTCTTTTTGAAAACATGACATCAACACTTTGTTTTGATCGTCATTAACCCCTACCATAGCAATAGCAGGAGTTGGAAATACTGATTTTCCATTGGTTTCATTGTACAACGATACGTTTCCGCCAATAACAGGTGTGTTGAGCTTTGAACACGCCTCTTTAATCCCCAGACACCCTTGCCCAAACTGCCACATTACTTCAGGATTTTCAGGGTTTCCATAGTTGAGACAATCGGTAATCGCCTTAGGAGTAGCACCACTCATTGCAACATTTCGACCACTCTCGATAACGGCAGTGGCAGCACCCGCCATAGGATCAATATAACAATAACGAACATTACAATCAGCACTCATCGCTAACGCAACGCCCGTCTCTTTAATACGAATAACGGACGCATCGAGTTCGCCACCTTTTTTGATGGTATTGGTTTGTACCATCGAATCATATTGACCGTAAATCCACCCTTTATCGACAACTTCCATCGAGGAGATAAGCTTTTCAAACGCTTTTTGGTTGTCAACTGCTTCAAAATCTGCCAATGTTATGCCCGCAATTTCATCCAAATATTTTGGGCGAGACATAGGACGATCGAGAATGGGCGCTTCTTCACTTACGGGATTAACTGGAACTTCAGCACATTTTTCACCGTGCCAAAAGAGTTCCATATTACCCGTTGCCGTTACTTCACCGATAACCGCACAATCAAGATCCCATTTCTCAAAAATATCGATAATCGCTTGTTCTGACCCCTTTTTCGCACAAATCAACATCCGCTCTTGAGATTCAGAAAGCATGAATTCGTATGGCATCATCCCCTCTTCACGAGCCGGAACTTTATCCAAATGCATGATCATCCCACTGCCCGATCGTCCTGCCATCTCAAATGAACTTGACGTAAGACCCGCTGCACCCATATCCTGGATCCCAACCACATAATCGGTTTTGAAAAGTTCCAAACATGCTTCGAGAAGGAGTTTTTCCGTAAACGGATCACCCACTTGAACAGTTGGACGCAGACCTTTGGACGCCTCAGTAAAGCTATCCGAACTCATCACAGCACCACCCAAACCATCACGACCAGTTTTTGACCCTACATAGATAACAGGATTACCGATACCTTCTGCTTTTCCATAAAAAATCTCATCACTTTTTGCAAGCCCCAACGTAAACGCATTGACCAAAATATTACCATTGTAACACTCATCAAAGCTCGTCTCACCACCAATAGTAGGAACTCCCATACAGTTACCGTATCCACCGATACCAGAGACAACGCCACGTACCAAATAACGCTGATGTGCACTCACTGCATCTTTATTGAGAACATTACCAAAACGAAGCGCATTAAGATTAGCAATAGGACGCGCTCCCATGGTAAAAACGTCGCGCATGATTCCTCCTACACCAGTAGCAGCCCCTTGATACGGCTCAATGAAACTTGGGTGATTGTGACTCTCCATCTTAAATACTGCAGCATATCCTCCACCAATATCGATAACTCCAGCATTTTCACCAGGTCCTTGAATAACCCATGGTGCTTTGGTGGGAAAGCCATTCAAATGCTTTTTAGAGGATTTATAACTACAATGTTCGCTCCACATTGCCGAAAAAATACCGATTTCCACGAGATTAGGTTCACGATTTAAAATCTGTTTGATATGATCATAATCCGCCAGTGAAAGTTTATGTTGTTTGAGAATTTTTTCGATGTCGTTTAGGGGAGTGCTCACGAGATGTGTCCTTAAAATATAATAGTCTTGCGATTATACCAAAGAGGACTCCCTAACCATCTTAAAGTAGTTTTATTTGAAGCCGAAATCTTCAAATGTACGAATATTTTTTTTAAGGCTAAAAAGCTCGACACAGGTAATGCCGAGAATTTCATACTCTTTTTTCCCGTGCGGAAGCACTACACTAAACTCATCCCCTTGGATTTTTCCCAGCATCGCTTTGGCCATGGGAGAATGAACGGAGATGAGACCATTTTCGGGTTCACTTTCCAATAGTCCACAAATAGTATACTCAACCTCATTCTCCCCATCATCCAACACAGCAGTTGAACCAAAATGAATACGAGTGTGATCAAGTGTCATAGGATCAATAATTTGTGCTTTTTCAATCATTGAATTGAGATAAAACAGTCGCTTATCAATATGCCGTAATTTTTCTTTTGCAGCATGATACTCAGCGTTTTCACTACGATCACCCAACGCCGCAGCTTCTTGTTTTTCAACATTTGTTCGTGGTTTCTCGACGTCCTTGAGATAGTGAAACTCACTCAAAAGTAGATCATACCCTCGTGGAGTCATGGGTTCTATGTGCATTAAACGGCAAAACCTACGATATAAAACGTCTCTTTATCTTTGACTTTTTCCAATTTCACTTTAAACTTATCCGCAAAATGATTTATTTTTTCCAGTGCTTCAGTCGCGCTTACTTTACTGGTTGCATCGATTTTAATCTTAAACGAGTCTACACTATTAGAGAGGGCTACATAGGATTCGCTAACTTTGAGTACTTCATGCAAATCCATGACGTGTTTAATAATTTTATCATATCCATAAGTGTTTTTCTCAATTCGCTCCAGTTGCTGTCCTAATGCCTCATTAGGGATAAGTCCCAACTGACTTAAAATCGCTTCTTGTGTCATTCATAATCCTTTGTAAATTTTATGGAGAGATATTCTATCATAGAAGTATTTATTGATTATAATAACATTATGAAATCACTATTAATTCGCCTCACTCATGGTTTATTTGTTCAGGATGTTGCAGACAACGAAAAAGAGTTAATCCAACAATGGATGCACATGAAACTCTTGAACTTCGAAAACAACAAATACCAATTTACTTCTGCTTATCGTGCAGGTATTATCTCAAACGTACAAGCCCAAGGGGCTTATTTACAGACAATCGGTGAAAGTATCCGTGACCATTTTATTGATACCTCGTATCTCAATGGTGCTCGTGCTGGGGATTTGGTCATTGCACAACGACTGCTTGGAAAACGTGGCGGACCCAGTGCCAAGGTCATCGTTATTGTAGGGCGAGCTGAGAGTTTTAGCGTAGGCGTCCTCTCACATCATAATGACCAAATGGCACTGCGAGATATTCGCACGTCACAGACCATCCCTATTTCTCTCATCGATTTACCCAATACTGAGGACAATAGCGTCTATCAAATCAACAATCAAACCAATATGGCACGTTATTTAGGCAATCTTATCGACCCGCTAGTAGATGAAAAAATCGTCCTAGCGCTCTATAACAAACACGATGATTTTGAACCCGACGTTCTGGAAATAGCTGCATCATTCCCCAAAGAAGTAGACGCAACACTCTATCCAAACCGTACCGATTTACGCCACCTACCCTTTTGTACCATCGACCCCGTCACTGCTAAAGACTATGATGATGCCATCTGTTTTATCCCGTCAGCCCACACTCTATATATTGCTATTGCTGACGTGAGTCAATACGTCACCCCTTTTGGAGCACTCGACGCTGAGGCGATTTACCGTAGTTTTTCGATTTATTTACCACACCGTTCTATCCCGATGCTCCCACGACAACTGAGCGAAACGCTGTGCTCGCTTCAACCTCTCGTTGACCGTCTAGCCTACACCTTTGAAATGACCATTGATCCCACAACCCTTGAAGTAACCAACACCAAACTCTACGAATCTATCATCCATTCACACCGACGCTTTACCTATGAAGATATTGACCTATTTCTTGAGGGTAATCTGGTTGCCAGTACCCAAAAAGAACAACTCGTATTAGAATATATCCCTGCACTTAATGACTTAACTGCCAAGCTAAAAGCCAAACGAATGGAAAAAGGGTATGATTTTAGATCCAGCGAACTGGAGATGCGCATTGATGAAGAGGGTAATATTGTTTCCACTGAATTTGCCGTAGAGACACCCTCACATGCTCTCATAGAAGATTGTATGTTATTGGCTAATAAAGCCGCTGCATCTCTCTATGAACGAGGTGTATTTCGTATCCACGAACCTCCAAGCCCTATGAAACTTCAATCCCTTTACACTGAACTAGCCAGTATCGGGATTTTTGTAGAATTCCAAGGTTCACTCAAAGAGACGATAACTGCAATCCAAGCCGAAGCCACGAAGCGAGAGTTGGAGAGTGAAGTAGACACCCTCATCATACGTGCCCAAATGCAGGCCAAATATGCCCCTTACAATACAGGACATTTTGGTCTGGGTTTTGAGCGCTACACCCATTTCACCTCTCCCATCAGACGCTACAGCGATTTGATTGTCCATCGCCTTCTCAAAGCGCTAAGCGCAGGTGATACTGAAGAAGAATCTTACGTCCTACGCAATATCGAATCCCTATGTACCTCCATCAGTGAAAAAGAGAGAGAGGCCAGCGACATCGAAATCCGTTTTCAAGAGCGTAAATTTGCCCGTTGGGCATCCACGGTTATAGGAGTTGAGTTCAAAGCCCGCATCATTCAAACCGAGGATCAAATACGTGCCGAGATTCATGACGTAATCACGGGGGCAAAAGTCAATGTCACCGCCCATTTTGGACTGCTTCTTTTTGATGACATCATGGTGAAAATCGAAACTGTTGATTTAGCAACAGCAAAGATCACAGGGTCATTTGTTAAAAAAATTGATAAAGAAGAAGATTCAGGAACTACACTATGACAAGACAAGATCTAGATCGCCATCTTCAAAATCGTACTGCACCACGTGCCATGGCGCTTTTTGGTGAGAGTCATTTTTTTATTGATCGATACGCTACGGCACTTTCACGTATCGACGATGCGCAAGTGTTGAGTATGTATCACGATGAATATGATTTTAACACAGCCAAAGCCCACCTCTCTCAAGGATCACTGTTTGGTGATCAAAATCTTCTCATTATCAAACACGAAAAAAAGATTCCCAAAGCAGAGCTGGATACCTTTATTGAGCTTGTAGGTAAAAATGATGATAATTATTTTATCTATTGCTATGTCGGTGAGGATGTTAAAAGCGTTGATACTGCATTCAAAGGTTCTCACGCTGGTTCTGTACGTTTTTATAGTCCTTTTTCCAGTGAAGCCAGCGCTATTGTCGTTCGGGAAGCCCAACAGTCCAATCTTCAACTCGATCCAAGAACTGCCATGCACTTACTAGAAGTTCACAATAATGACCTCTCTTT
>CAMBHX010000103.1 GCA_945867285.1 Sulfuricurvum sp. IAE1 | reverse complement strand
TGAAAAGTTACTTCGGGATATTTTTGGCTAAGGAGTGTTGCCGCTTCTATAAACTCTAATACCCCTTTGTGTTTGATTGCACGCCCTATCATGGTTACACGAATCCACTCATCCTTTTTTTGTGAGGGTATCCATGCTTTTGTATCAATTCCCACCCCTTTGAGGATAAAAACTTTTTTAGGTGAGACGATTTTTTTAGAGATCAAATAGGCGGGATCATCCTGATTGACGAATATTACAGTGTCAGCTAGTTTGAACGTTTGGCGGTAAAGTAACTCAATGACTGTTCGGACAATACGGCTTTTGAAATCATTTTCAAGATAAAAACTCCCCAATCCTTCGACAAGATTGATAATACGAGGTACTTTTGCCAATTGTCCAGCGATAGTACCGTAGATATTAGGCTTTACAGTAAAAGTATGGAGAATATCTAGATTGAGAGGTTTGATCGCTTTATAAATGTTACGAATAGCTTGTAGCTCTTTGAGGGGATTGAGGCTGGCACGACTGATTTCATAGGAGATGTGAGTAATTCCGTGACGTTCAAAATCATCACTTTTTTCACCCGATGGACAAATTGCATAGACAATGTGTCCTTGATTTACTAACGCCTGCATGATGGGGAGGCGAAAGAGCCAAAGGTTGAGATCGAGGTGGGAGAGAAAGCCCAATGTCATTGAGCGCTTGTCTCGTTAAATGTGGTATCTATGAATTGTTTATAAATCGGAAAGTAATGTTGAAAAGAATAGTGATAACTTTTCTCTTTTGATGCAGTAGACATACGGTTATAAAGTTCCGTATCGGATACTAGGTTTTGTACAGCCGCGAGCCATTCGTTTTGTGTTTTAGGTAAAAACCCATTTATTGTGTCTGTAATAATATGAGTGTTTTCACCGATAGGGGAAGCAATCATAGGCAGCCCTGCAGCTTGGTACTGAATGAGCTTAAATCCTGATTTCCCCTGACTAAAATCGTCGTTGTCCAAAGGCATAATCCCTACATGACATTGATGTAAGATAACTGTTTCAGTTTCACTAGACCAGTCATAAAATTTCATTGATACACCCTCGATTTTTTCGATTTCAAGTTGTCTGGATGCGATAATGATGAGGTCAAAATCGATTAGTTTTGAGAGTTGTTGAAACATCGAAGCAAATGATTTGATGTAGCGATAGGTTACGCTGCTGCCGATCCATACAAGTGAAAAGCGGTCAAATTTTTGTACATACTTATCCGGTTGGTAGAGGTCAAGATTGATTACTGTCGGAATGTTAATCACAGTATCATTTAGTTTTTTTACATAGTGTTCTAAATAATGATTACCTACAATAACTCCGGCAGCGTTTTTAACAAGATAATCATATTTTCCATCTAGCAATAGTTTTCCACGATAATCTTCCCAAACATTGTCATCGAAATCCAGAATATATCGTTTATTCCGCAGAAACAATTTTTCGAATTCATACGGAAGATAGGGGAAAAGCTCTCGTTCGATAATTATGTTGTCTGAAGATCGTAACACAGCGAAAAGCCGCTGACAATAAGACAGGAAAATTCGCCACTTGTTTTTTGGTTTTTTAGCAAAGAGATTTGAAAGATAATAAATATCCATGAAAGAGTAAATTTCAAGGTTGTAATTTAGTTCGGCTAAACGGGAGGCGAAAGAAAAACTGCGATAGCGGCTAGTCGCACCTTGGGTTGAATATTTTGTGAAAAAGGAGATGTCAGTCATGATATTTTCCAAAAATTCCACGTTTGTAATCAAGATAGCCACGTAACATCATTTTGAATTTGGCTATTTTTTGTTTTTCATAAAGTAGTACAATAATGAAATCAACTAAAAAACGAGATTTCTCAAAATTACAATATTCTGAAAAACTATTTTGATATAACTCAATAATTTTGAAACGATTTCTAGTGATATAATATCTACGAATGGGACTATGATTGGTACTAAAAAAATGTTTCCATAAAAATTGGTGTTTTTTCAAATCACCTAAATTATGATTTAGAATAGCATGGTCTATTTGAATAATTTTGTAGTTATTTAGATGACTTTGTAAACAATATTCGCTATCAACATAATCAATAAAAAATTCTTCTTTAAATCCTTTTGAATTAGCATAAACAGTAAGATTGAGTAAATTTCCAGATGTCATTGTTGTTAAAATAGATGAAATTTTTTTTTGGGACATTGAATGTTTTTGATATAAATTAGCATGAAATGGTGTAATAATGCTAATGTCATCGTGGGTATATTTAAGCATTTTAGTTAGCATTTTTTCGACTGCACTGCTGTCTTGATCCATCGTCAAAAGCCATTTATACTCTAATTCAATAGCTTTTCTTGCTCCCACATTAAGAGCATGAGCAATTCCTTGGTTTCCTTTATTATCAATATAACGAATTTTCGGATTTACAGACAAAACCTCTACAATGAGGCTGTTTTTTTCTTCAGAGTTATCCACCACAAAAAGGATTTCTATATCTTGGATATATGATTGGATATTATTTACAACGGACTCATCTGGATTATATAACACAACTACACCTGCAATACTAATCATTTAGTGCCTACTCAAAAGGGTAGTTGAGTTTTTTTGTGCAATTACTACAATATGTGTTAAATCAATAGTGGTAATTTTCAAAACATTCATGTCCAAATAGACTATTAAATCGGCTAGTATGGTTTGACTAAAAACATGGTGATGAAGTGACCTATTGTTGAAATTATCACCTGCCCTTAGCTCGAAACTTTCAAAAGAACCAGCCCAAGGATCTCGGGATAAATCATGCAATTTTAGGATTTCTTCCAAATGTGTTAAATCATCTTCTTGTATGTTATTAATAAAATCACCAATTAAGTGTTCTAGTGTAGTGTTAGGTCGATTATGGTCAAAATTTCCATCTTTACATGGCAACACAAGAATTAAATATCCTTGTGATGTCAGTATCCGTTTCCATTCTTCTAAAGCTTTGATTGGATTTGCTATGTGTTCAAGGGCATGAGAGGATAGAATAAAATCATATGTTCCAGTTTGAATATTTTTTAAATCAATCCCATCTCGTATAAATTGGTACCCAAATTTTTGCAATGAATGGTAGTTAAAAGACTGCCCTTCCTGTAGATTTGAGTTCCAAAGCGTAGTGCTTTGAAAATTACAATTATCCAAATATTGAGCTTTTGCATAAATAGGGAGTATGCCGTTGTCGCTAAAAATAGAGCTAGGGCCTCCTATTTCAATTCCTTTACCTTTGGAAGCTATTTCTAAGAGCAATGGTAATACATTTGATTTATATTTAAAAGTGTGGCGAAGTATTGATAGTAAAAAACTTTTAAACCCTTTTGCTTTGTAAAGAGAGTAAATCTTTTGAACAATATTCATGGGTTAATCCTTTCTGGTAGCAACGATAAGATAATGATAAACAAAAAAATCATGGAAAATACCCAATGTTAACTTATTGATCCAATATCGTTTACTATTTATGGTCTCTTGATCGAATTGAGAAGTTAATGTTTCAATGGACAAATTTACCTTTTCAAAGAGATTTATGATATTTTTTTTACAAAAAAATCGTAAATGTGTTTGATCTAAAATTCCTGCTTCTTCGTAGTGAAAATCTCCTTTCCAAACGATTGATTGCAGAACCCTGTAGTAACGAATATTGGGAATACTTGCAATCAATCGTCCTGTAGTTGAAAGAAGTTGTGTGATTTTTTGCAATGTAGTCCATGGATCGACGAGATGTTCTAAGACATCGCCTAGGATGATAATGTCAAACGAGTTGTGCATATTGGACGGAAAAATAATATTTTCAACATTCTCAAGAAAAAAATGGTCTATAGCACTATAATAATTGTCTTTTGAGGGGAAAAGTTCAATGCCTGTTGTCGTTTTTGCGATACCTAATTGTTTTAGTTTATTGAGTGTTGCTCCATTACCGCAACCAATTTCAAGTATATTACATTCTTTGAATGAGTCTGGAATAAGACGAATTAAATCATCTCGAACGCTTAAAAAATAATAGCTTTGATCTTTATTTTCATACATCCTTTATCTCGTTCTTCTCAATAAATGTATGAATGTCATCACTTAACAAAAAAGGAACTAGAGATTCTATTTTCTCCGGCTCAAAATTCCACCATTCTATTTTAAGCAAGTTTTCTATAATTTCTTGATTAAATCTGAATCGTATGTGATGTGCTGGATTTCCACCAACTATTTCATAGGGTTGAACATCTTTAATTACCAAACACCCAGCAGCAATTACTGCACCATCTCCAATAACAACCCCACTCATAACAGTAGCATTGGCTCCAATCCAAACATCATTTCCAATTACTACGTCACCTTTAGTTTTTGGATGACCTTTTATATTAGAAAATTTTTGATCGATAGCACTGAAAGGATAAGTTGTTACCCAATCTACTCTATGCTCACCTCCCATGAAAATTGTGACATTATCAGCGATAGAACAATATTTTCCGATCTTCAAGTAATTTCCTTCATCCCAGGATAATATTTTTGGGGTACCATAAGTAAAATCACCTATTTGTATATGCTGAGATTGGTAAAGAGGATTGGCATTCGTGTAAAAATAGCTTTTGTTCAGCAGTGTCATAAGCTTATTTTTGATTTTATTCCAGATCACGTTTTTTATTCCCCTAAAGGTTATATGTTTTAGCACACCTCTCAATAGTGCTTAACCTATGAGCGATAATTATCAATGTCTTATCTTCGCATATTGTATAGATTTCATCCATAATTTTGGCTTCAGTTTCAGTATCTAATGCGCTAGTGGCTTCATCGAGAACTAATATCTCAGGATCACCGTAAAGAGCACGGGCAATAGCAATCCGTTGGCGCTGACCTCCGCTGAGTTTGATTCCCCCCTCGCCGACAATAGTATCAATCCCTTGATGCTGAATTTCTAAAAATTCTAAAATATTGGCTTGGCGAAGAGCTTCTTTGATCTTGTCATTATCGATCGGTTTTCCAAAAATCACATTTTGCGCTACTGTACCATCAAAGAGATAGATACTTTGGGGGATATAGCCGATTTTGCTACGCCATGCTTTAATATTATCTGTATTTAGGGGTGTGTCATCAACAGTGATTGTTCCATTTTTCGGTCGATAAAGACCGATAATAATATCGACTAAGGTCGATTTGCCACTACCGCTTTCACCTACAAAAGCGATTTTGTCTCCCTTGTGAATCGTTAGTGATAAGTCTTCTAATATAGGATTATTTTCATCGTATTCGAAGTAAAGATTATTTAATTGAAGTGAATGATTAAAGCTTACGGGAATGTTTTGTAGTTTTTCGGCATCGTACATCAAATTATTATGGATAATATCAAGAGAGCTTTTATAAAAGAGGATTTGATTGTAGCCGGATAAAATACGATTGGCAGAGGGCATCAGACGATATAGCCCCAGCACAAACATTGAAATAAGTCCGATGGCTCCAGAAATGTCACTCTGGTATTTATAAACAAGATAGATAATGATAAATATAATGATTCCAAATCCTAGTGCTTCTAAAAAAAGACGAGGAAGATGAATAAGTGTTTCGTTGCGTATATTTGCTGACGCATAACCGCTACTGGCACGGTCAAATTTTTCGAGAATTAGTTCAGTATTTGATGTGAGTTTCATCATTTTGAAGTTACCCAGAGAGCTTTGGATTATCTCAAAAAACTTTTTTTGATGCTCTTCTCGTGAAATTCCTGCTTTTTTAATGGCTTTGGATACAGTTACAGTAAGAAAAAAAGCATTGACTATGAGA
>CAMBHX010000102.1 GCA_945867285.1 Sulfuricurvum sp. IAE1 | reverse complement strand
GTTCGACACCTTTTTTATTGGTGTATTTGTATCTTTCTTCTCGTAAATCGGCGTAATGTCCATAATCAGCCTTGGCTTCTTCAATATATTGCTTAACGGTTTGTTGAATAAGGTCAATTTCTTCCTCTATTGCCACTGTAAAATCCTTTAAAAATAATGATAAACGAGTGGTGATTATAGCTGTAATAAAATTAGCTTCATGCTTATTGTCAGTTTTGAGGGAGATAACTAGATTTTTCTGAGTTTTTGGTATTTTCTTTTTGAAGTAAAAAGTATCTCTGTGTTTTAGGAGATATTGCATTTGATTTGCCTTTTTAGTGCAACCGTTAGTGCAACCAAAATGGAAAGATGCTATCAAAATATTATTGGAAAGTCGTATTTAAGGGGGTTAAAGAGAGTTGGTGGTGCGGATGAGGAGACTTGAACTCCTACACCTTGCGGCACCAGATCCTAAGTCTGGCGTGTCTACCATTTCACCACATCCGCATAAAAAATCTAAGGTGGTACGCCCTAGAGGATTCGAACCTCTGACCGATGCCTTAGAAGGGCATTGCTCTATCCAACTGAGCTAAGGACGCGAGTTATACGGTGGTGCGCCCGATAGGGTTCGAACCTATAACCTACGGATCCGAAGTCCGTTACTCTATCCAATTGAGCTACGAACGCACAAAGACCTTCTAAAACATCGAAAACCAAAGAGGTTTTTTTAAATAAACCATTATGGGGTGGGATGCGGGGCTCGAACCCGTGACCCCCGGCACCACAAACCAGTGCTCTAACCAACTGAGCTAATCCCACCATAAAAAAGAGTTTATTTAAAATTTAAAAAATAACAGTGGTCGGGGCGAGAGGACTCGAACCTCCGGCCCCTTGCTCCCAAAGCAAGTACTCTAACCATACTGAGCTACGCCCCGACCTATCATCTAAAGTGGCAAAGCCAAATTAGTGAGGCGAAATTATAGTCTATTGTTCTTTAAATGTCAAGATGGTTTGCTAAAATTGTATCATTCCATCAATAGGGGATGATGCTGTTGCGTACGGACGCTTCGGTATACGTCCTGCCAGATAGCTTAATCGTCCTGCTATTACGGCATTTTTCATAGCTTCTGCCATGAGCATCGGATTTTGCGCTTGGGCTATTGCCGTGTTGGTTAAGACACCATCGGCACCGAGTTCCATTGCGAGCGCTGCATCGCTGGCACATCCGATTCCTGCATCAACGATGATAGGAACTGTGACCGCTTCTCGTACAAATACGATGTTATAACGGTTTTGTACACCTAGTCCTGAGCCAATAGGTGCGGCTAAAGGCATGATAGCATGTGCTCCTGCATCTTCGAGACGGCGTGCCATAATGGGATCATCGCTGGTGTATGCCATGATAGTAAATCCATCACGAGCCAACACTTCACACGCTTTGATGGTCTCCAAAACATCAGGGTAGAGAGTTTTTTGGGTATCACCGATTACTTCGAGCTTGATAAGGTCGATTCCTGTGGCTTCACGGGTAAGGCGAAACAAAGTAATGGCTTCTTCGGCGGTGGTGCATCCCGCGGAATTTGGGAGGAATTTGACGTTGGTATTTGCAAATGTGTCACGTAAATTTGCCTCGTTGGGATTGGTAATATTGAGGCGGCGTACCGCTACGGTAATGAGCTCAGAGCCACTGGCGAGAGTGGCTGCTTTGGTGGTTTCAAAACTGTCATATTTACCCGAGCCTACAATAAGTCTGCTACCGAGGGTGTATTTTCCGATTTGTAATGTGTGCATTGTATGGTGTTCCTTATGTTAAAAGATGAATGATGCTTTGAGGCAAAATTTCATACTCAAGTTGACGAATTTTAGCGCTAAATTCTTCTAAAGTATCATTGAGGTCTTTGGTAAAGCTTTTTTGTAAGATTATGTCTCCGCCGTCAAGTTCATCATTGACCCAATGGACGGTGACACCGCATACTGTTTCATCGCTTTGGAAACTTCGTTCGATGGCTTTTGAACCTTTAAAAGCAGGGAGCAGTGAAGGGTGGAGATTGATAGAACGTACTGAATTGGTGAAAATAGGAGTGAGGATACGCATAAAGCCAGCTAGTACTACCAAGTCAGGAGAGTGTTTTTGGATCAGTTGTACTAAAACCGTATCATACTCTTCTCTATTGGCATAGAGTGTATTGTCACAAATCAAAACAGGTATGTTAGCATTGGTGGCGATAGAAATGCCACCAGCATTAGGGTTATTGGTGATAGTACACACGATGTTAGCATGTTGGTTATGAATATGTTTGATGATGTTAGCCAAGTTGGACCCCTCACCACTAAATAAAACAATGATTTTTTTCATAAGGTGGTGATGCTTTCGATGAGATCTAAAGGTGTCATGGCATAGTTATTTTTGGAGACTTTGGACGCAGCTAGGGTGTGAGCCAAAGAACCCTGTATAGCGGATTTTAGAGGATCATATCCTTGGGCAAGCAAGGCGCCTATAAGCCCGCACAATACATCACCGCTTCCCCCTTTGGCAAGGACAACTGAACCATGTGGATTAATAAAAAATTCACCATTACGACCGATGATGACGTTGGCACCTTTGAGTAACAAGGTGACATTGGGAAACTTGCTACAAAAGAGTTCGACGTAGCCGAAGCGATTGTTTTGGAGTTCATCTACGGTGATATCGCAAAGTTTGGTAATACTCAAAATGGTGGTAAACTCTTTGGGATGCGGTGTTAGGACGATATCAGGACGCTTCAAAAGATCTAAGAAGAGAGAATGGGCAAAAATATCAGCATCCAAGAGAATAGGATGGCTATTGTTACATAATTGCGTTAATTCATCATCACAAAACTCAGTTCCCAAGCCCATTCCAATAGCCATTGCGCTGGTGGTAGGGCGCAAAGAGTGACATTGCATCAGCTCATAAGGGATAGTGATATTTTCATTGCTAATCAAGCTCACAAGACCTGCCCCAAAACGTAACGCCGCACTACCGCACAAAACTGCAGCTCCTGTATGTTCACCGCAGATTACTGCTAAATGCCCGTATGTCCCTTTATGCCCAGATGTTTTGGTCCGATGAGGTAGGCTACTATCGGATTCTTCGAGTAAATGCCAGCTTGAAGGTGTTTCATAATGATGGTGATGCACCCCTAGATCAGCGACTATGACTTCGCCCACAAACTCTTTGGCATTGTCACTAAACATTCCTCGTTTAAGTGCCCCCATGGTGATGGTGATGTCGGCTTTGAAAATACTTTCGTCACATGTTCCGTCAGCATACAGACCACTGGGGACATCACAGGCAATTTTAGTACCGCTCATTGTATTGAGAGAAGTAATTAAACTTCTATTTTTTACATCCAATGGTCTATTAAGTCCGCTTCCAAAAAGGGAATCCACAATCACATCAGCATTTTTAAGCACTCGAACAGGTTTTAGCCCTAGAGTTTCGAGGCGATTGAGTTGTTGAAGTGCTAAAGTAGAAGCTGCATCGCTTGCTAGATAGACGGATACCTCATAACTTCCTTCAAGCAGTCGAGCCAACGCTAATCCATCCGCTCCATTGTTTCCACCTCCACAGACAATAAGGACAGTTGTCCCTGTGGGAAATCGAGTACGGATAGTATGCGCCAAGCTCATCGCAGCATGTTCCATCATGAGCTCTTCGGGGAGATCAAAGGTTCGGGAGCATCGTTGGTCGAGGGTGGAGACCTCAGTGTATAGGTTTTGCATGAATCAAGCCCACTTTGGATATAATCTTTTTATGAACAAAGATTATATCGCAATCGCCCAAAAAACACTCCAAATCGAAGCTCAAACCCTCACGGACGCCATGGCGTCTATTGGGGATGAGATACCACGATGCGTTGAGATGATTTTGGGCTGCAAGGGCAAACTTATCGTCACAGGTGTGGGAAAATCAGGTCTGATTGGCGCGAAGATGGCGGCTACATTTGCCTCTACTGGCACTCCTAGTTTCTTTTTGCATCCTACTGAAGCGCTTCATGGTGATTTGGGAATGATGGGCGAGGGTGACGTGGTGTTGGCGATTAGCTACAGCGGCGAGAGTCCTGAGCTCAATGCAATTTTACCCCACATCAAACGATTTAATATCCCCCTTATCGGGATGACACGCAGTAGTTCTTCGACATTAGCCTCTTTTAGTGATGTGGTTATCGATATTAGTGTAACGCAAGAGGCGTGTCCCCTCAATATCGCTCCGACTAGTTCCACAACGTTGACTTTGGCGTTGGGGGATGCGTTAGCGGTGTGTTTGATGGAAGCTAGAGAGTTTAAAAAAGAAGATTTTGCCTCATTTCATCCTGGAGGGGCATTGGGCAAACAGCTGTTTGTCAAAGTGTCCGATTTGATGCAATCCGATAATCTCCCGATTGTCAATGAAAACACTTCTCTTAAAGAGGCGATTTTAGTGGTGAGCGAAGGGCGTTTAGGGACAGCAATGTTGATCAACAGTGAGGGGAAATTGACAGGATTACTCAGTGATGGAGACATTCGCAGAGCATTGTTGGACGAAGAGTTTTCGCTAAATGTTCCTGCACGCAACTATGCGACTAAAAATCCTTTTGTCATTACGGATGGTTCTATGCTTGCCTCCGATGCGTTGGTACTCATCGAAAACAAAAAAATCCAGTTGCTCGTCATAACAGACACAAATGGTGTTATCCAAGGTGCATTGCATCTCCATACTCTCGTACAAGCAGGTATATCATGATGAGACTTAACAAATTTATAGCCCACTATTCGACTTATTCACGTCGTGAAGCGGATCAAGCGATTTTGGACGGGTATGTTCGAATCGATGGGGAGATTGAAAAAAATCCTGCTGTATCCGTAGATGAACGAAACGCTAACGTTAGTGTTAGTGGTACCAAAATTACGGTCACTGATCAGTTTACGGTTATCGTGTATAACAAGCCTCGTGGTGAACTGGTAACCAAAAAAGACCCACAAAAGCGTAAAACGATTTACGATAGCCTCTCAAAAAATTATAAACATTTTATCCCAGTAGGACGATTGGATTTTGCCAGTGAGGGGTTATTGCTCATGACTGATGCGTCACGGGTTGCTACGGCGCTTATGACTTCCAAGATGGAACGGGTATACCGTATCAAAATCAAAGGTGCCGTGAGCGAGGGGATGAAAATCGCAATGGGTCAAGGGTTAGAGCTTGATGATGCCAGTGCAGGGGCACACGAATACGCCGATGCAGGTCCTATGAGTTTCGCTCCGTTTTATGCCTATCAAATCCAAAAAGACCAAGGGGATTATTCGATTCTCAAAGTGGCTATTGGAGAAGGACAAAATCGTGAATTACGTCGCTTTTTTGCCCATTTTGGTGCCGAAATCGTCGATCTAAAACGCCTTAGTTTTGGGGGAATTGAACTCAATAATTTACCTACGGGAAAAGTTCGATTTTTGGAGCGTGCGGAATATACTAACTTGCGTGAGTTTTTGGATACCGTCGAAAAATCGGAAAAAATGAAACAAAAAGATGCTCAAGGTAAAGCAAAACAATTGCGAAAACCTACAGAGAAGAGCGCGCCTGTTGAGGTGAAAAAACCCACCAAGCGAGAGTTTATCAAAGACAAAAAGACCAAACCTACCGAAGAGGTGTTTGGAACCAATAAATACAAACCAAAAAGTGATAATAAGTTCAAAAAATAATGGCAGATTTCACCTATCTTCTTCGCCCAAAAACCTTTGATGAGGTGGTAGGGCAATCACACTTATGCGCTCTTGATGCTCCTTTACGACTATTGTGTGAAAGTGGCACTCTCACTCACTCATTTTTATACGGTCCTCCTGGATG
>CAMBHX010000101.1 GCA_945867285.1 Sulfuricurvum sp. IAE1 | reverse complement strand
AAGCAATAAAAAACAAAGTTTTTTTATAATGAATCCTCGTGTGGGAATGGATGAAATCGATCTTTTTATTGATCGAAAACATCACAGTTTAGAACATCAAAAAATCGGCGATACTGTGAGTTTGGATAAAAAACAATATTATCATCGCTATCCGATTATCGAGATGAGATTAGAACCTCTAGAAGAGATCACAATTCTTACACGTCTAAAGAATAGCGTTTTTGTTGAAGCAGATTGGCGATTGGTTTCGACACAACAGTTGAACCGTGATAGTGATTATGATTTAATAATGTGGAGTTTTTATTATGGATTGATATTTTTATTAATTTTTTATAGTTTAAATAATTATCTAGTATTTAAAAACAAAATTTATTTTTTGTATTGCTTGATTGCTGTTTCAGGCATGCTTCAATTGTCATCCTTTAATGGATTTTTGTATATCTTCAGCCCCTATCTTGTTTTCAACAATCTTTTGATGTGGATTTTTTTACCGTTAACTAATATGTTTATGCTCTTATTTGCACGAGCTTTTTTCTCGACACCTCATACTATGCCTAGAATCGATAAAACAATAACGTTTATTATCTATTTTCTAATTTTATTTGTTATTATTTTCTCCATTGGCGAGCTTTTTTATTCTGACTCCTATGTTTTGTTCGTAATGAAAAAATATTTATCAATTTCGATGTTGTTTTATCTTTTCCCCTCCCTAATCTCAATCATCGCAATCCATAAAAAAATGAAAGGTGCTATCTTGTATATGTTAGGGCAAGGGGCTCATTCACTATCCATTTTATACCTAAGCATTTATAACACAGTTGCAACTTCATTTAGTTTTTCTACAGTTTATGTTCCATTACTGGGTTCAATCCTTGATTTGATATTTCTCACATTTGCTTTAGTTCAGTATTTTAAATATTTAAAGCAAAAAAATGAAAAAAATGAAAAATTGTTAATATCACAATCTGTATTTAGCAGTATTGGAAAATCAGTGGGACATATAACTCACCAATGGAAGTATCCCATCACTCTTATAGGTGGATCTATCACGCTGCTAGAATCAGTTTTTCGGCACAATCACAAAGACTTTGAGAAAACATTTGAACAACAATTGCCAAAATTAAAATTTTATATAACTAATCTAGAAAATACTTTACAAGATTTTTCGTCCTTCTACACTTCAACAGTAAGAGAAAAAGAATTTTTGCCTCTTGACTGTATCAACAATGTGATACATTTACTCGGATCGAAAATAATCTTGAAAAATGTACAATTTACACTAGCAATACCTGATGATATGCAGTTATATGGATTTCAAAGCGCATTTTCAAATGTAATGCTCATTCTTATCGACAATTCTCTGGATGCATTCAATGACAACAAAAATAATCGCATCAATATTGAAATAGTTCAGATTGACAAGTATACTTCTATACGTTATTGGGATAATGCAGGTGGAATAACTATCGAACCTATCGAAAAAGTTTTTGAGTATTTTGTGTCGACAAAAAAAGATGATTCTCAACATGGGTTTGGTCTTCCAATCGTAAAATTACTTGTAGAAAATCAAATGGGTGGGAAGATTACTGTCAAAAACACTGAAAATGGTGCTCTATTTTCTATTACTTTATCATATTAATCGGTTATGGACAATTCTGGGTTCAATCGTGACAATTTTGTCTTTGGGGGGATAAAAACAGAGTGTTTTTGACAGCAAGACTCAATAAACTTTGCCCTTTAAAGTACTCTTGTAAAAATTCTTGCCACACAAAACTGTTATACCAGCAAAGGATGACACAGATAAAACAAGGTTACAGTTAGTATAATCCTCTCAAAAAATCAGGACTCTACATCTCATGAACCTCTTTCCCCTTGAAAAAATTAAACTTTTACGTAAAGATCTAGCTACGCATCCCGTTTATGCATCTGTTTCAAGTATGGAGCACTTGACTCTTTTTATGCAACATCATGCCTACTCTGTTTGGGATTTCATGTCACTCGTCAAATACTTACAAAATCAATTTGCACCCACAATAACACCATGGCTACCTCGTGGCGACGCAAAAGTGAGACGATTTATTAATGAAATTGTGTTGGAAGAAGAATCCGATGAAGGGCTTCCGCTGGAAGATGGGACTGTAATTTATACGAGCCATTTTGAACTATACTGTACTGCGATGGAAGAAGTACAAACAAGAAGCAGTACAGCTATCAAAGACTTCGTTCATCTTGTAAGCAACAGTTCTTTGGAAATTGCCATGCAAGATTTTGATATTCCACAACCAGCCAAAGAATTTATGGCAACCACTTTTGGTTTTATCAATAGTAATAAACCTCACGTTATTGCTGCTGCTTTTGCACTGGGAAGAGAACATATTATTCCCGAAATGTTTCGTGCACTACTAGACACTATGAATATAACAAAAGATCAAGCAGCGGTTTTCCACTATTATCTAGAGCGCCATATTCACCTTGATGGTGATCAACACGGCCCACTGTCACTTCGTATGCTTGAGATTTTGTGCGACAATGATCCTATCAAAATCGAAGAAGCACATGAAGCTGCCATAAGTGCAATACAAGCAAGAATAAAATTTTGGGATGGAGTTTTATGTGCAATCCAAAAATGAAGTGGGACAATCCACTTGAATAATCACTGAGTTTTTCGCTATACTTTCATAAGTGTGCGGGAATAGCTCAGTTGGCTAGAGCGTCAGCCTTCCAAGCTGAATGTCGCGAGTTCGAGTCTCGTTTCCCGCTCCACTCTTCTCTTTTAAAATCACAATAGTAATCGTTCATAATTTGACAAAGGGGTTATTATCCCATTTTTGAAATATTTACAAACCTCCGTATGAAAGAAATCGAACATAGAATCATCGAATTTTGCACTTTACTGCGATCAACTTTAAAAAAAGAACCACACTAAAAAAGCTGCTCCGATAGCGAGATTAAACCAGCTTCCCCCTTCTTCAAACATCATGACTAAAAAATCAAAATAGTATTTTTCAAACCAGCTCGGTGAAGCTAAAAGAGCTTTTTTGGCATAAGCGGTGATTTCAATACCATAGATAAATGCAATGATTTCAGGGAGAATCAAAAAGAGGACAATACCTAAAAACCCCCACATTGATTTTTCGGGCTTCATGGATTTTAGCGCTTCTTTTGTTTTTGGACTTTGGGAAATTTGACGGGCTTTGTTCAATAGTTTTTGTTTCATATGAAATTATACAACACTCTATCATGAATCAAAACTCTCCCAAACGTTCGTATATGCTTTGGGAGAGAAATTAATCAACATATATTTCGATTACACTATCAAAGTCTTCATCGAAGCCTATGTATTGACCCAGCTCAATTTGCTACATTTCCGATACATATCTTCTCCATCCGCCCAACGATGTGATTTCCGTTGCACCCTCTATCGCGTAGCCTTCACACATAAATCCTTTGACACTTCTACCATCGTTTAAAAAGAGTGTTCCCAAAGCTAACGGTGATGGTACACCATCAAAAAATGATCCAAAATGCTCTGTTGGGATATTCCACAATTCTACTTCGATACTGGCTCCATTGTCACCACTTTGTATCAATCCAGGACGTGGAGGAGAAAAACTCTCCAGTGCAAAAAAACGATAGATGGGAGCGGTTGTCGATTTCTCTACCAAGAATGCACCACGAGAGGTCAATTCAGGATTGAGAGGCAATCCAGACATATGTGCACCACACACTGCGAGGGTAATATATTCTCTCTTGGTGTTACAGTGACGCTGAAATTTTTGCCCCAATCCTAACAAGGCTGACTCATTCCATGCATCAGAGAAAAGGGTGATACCAAATGGCAATCCTCTCTTTGTAAACCCACCAGGAACTGCGCACGCTGATAAATCCAACAGATTCATAAAATTGGTGTAATATCCTAGGTTGGTGTTAAGTTCCAGTGGGTTATTACGAATCTCGTCTCGTTTATAGATCGTTCCAGCAGTTGGAGTGATGATCAAATCCACCGATTTCATCACTACTTCACTGAGCTGTTTGAGTTCTGAGAGACGATAAAAGCCTTTGAACGCATCACTCGCACTCGGTTTTGCACCAGAGAGAACAATCCCTCGTGTCACCTCGAGCATCGCATCGCTGTGAGAGGTTGCAAATGCTTCAATACCACAAAAACGCTCCGCAATCCACGGACCATGATAAAGGAGTTTCGCCGCATCCATAAAGGGTGAAAAATCAATCTCGATCCGCTTTCCTCCAATTTTTTCTAGGGTGCTGACACTCTCCCAATAGAGCTCTTGGTAGTCGCTGTTTCCAAAAAACTCGAGTTGATCTGCACGCGGAACTCCAAACGTAAAGACTCCATTTATAGAATTACCATGACATTTCACACGTGAGAATGGGTCCTCTTCATCATAAATACTGCACAGATCATACACATAGTTTGCATCTTCACAAGTATGAGAAAAAATAGCGATACAATCCAAACTTTTACACGCGGGAACCACCCCTCTATTACTCAACGCACCCTTGGTGGGTTTGAGTCCGACGATATTGCCAAATGCCGCAGGGACGCGACCTGATCCAGCCGTATCGGTCCCAAGTGAAAACGGTACTATACCTGCTGTGACAGCCAATGCCGAACCAGAACTCGATCCTCCACTGATATAATCAGAGTCAAACAGGTTAATCCCCTCACCATAGGGGCTGCGAGTCCCAACAAGTCCTGAGGCGAATTGATCCAAATTGGTTTTGCCTAAGGGAATAGCCCCTGCATCGATCAGCTGAGCAACCACAAAGGCATGTTCTTCAGGGATATACGCAAACTCTGCACACCCTGCTGTGGTTGGCAATTGAGCTACATCAATGTTATCTTTGATAGCAAAAGGGACACCATACAGTGGCAATGAGCTAGGATCACACTGCTCCAAACGGACAAAATAGGGTTCTAAAAAATCGAGATCAACTTTGGTGATCCAAATATTCTTATCATCAAATGAATTAGATAAATCAAGACAATTTTTTACGACTTCTCTTACACAACACCCTTCCACTCGATAACTGTCTAAATAATCATTGATTGTTTTTAAGCTCTTCACAACATATCCTCTGTTTTGAGTATCACTAGGGTATTACCAGTATGAACCGTATCGCCAGGAACACATAGGATCTGGATCACTTCTCCATCGATGGGGGCTTCAATCATCACTTCGGATTTCATAGCCTCGATGATGACGAGCGCATCCCCTTCTCTGACACGATCTCCAACATTCACAGACAACTCCCACACGTTACCCGATAGAAAACTAACAACCGCCTCACACCCTTGCGGAATTTCAGTAAAATCCGACTCCTCATTGGACACTAGGGTTTCGCTGACATAGGCTGAAATGCCTGAAGCTGCCCAGCGCTCACGCTCTTCTTTGAAAGAGCGTTGCTGAATCTCTTTGAAGTCACGAATGGATGCTTCATTGGTTGTTAAAAAGTTGAAATACTCGCCCAGTGAAAACTCCCCCTCCTCTATCCGCAACGAAAAGGTTCCGTTGATAAAATCTTTTCGCATCTGCAAAAGCTCTTCTTCAGACACTGGGTAAAATCGGATCCGGTCAAAGAACTCTAACAACCATGGCTTACCAGGTTTGAAATCATGGGTCGATTTATGACGATTCCACATCTGTACCGTTCGCCCGACAAACTGATATCCCCCTGGCCCTTCCATCCCATAAACACACATATAGGTTCCACCAATCCCAACTGCATTTTCAGGGGTCCATGTACGTGCAGGATTATATTTGGTTGTGACCAAACGGTGTCTGGGATCAATAGGAACCGCTACGGGAGCACCTAAATAGACATCTCC
>CAMBHX010000100.1 GCA_945867285.1 Sulfuricurvum sp. IAE1 | reverse complement strand
ATCCAATATCTCGCTTTTTTTCTCGAAGAAGCTGTTCTTATTAGCGATAAGATGTGTTGTAGATTCCATAATTGTCTCTACTACCTCAAGGCCATTTTGTTTCATCGTGCTACCAGTCTCCACGACATCAACAATCATGTCTGCCAATCCAACCAAGGGAGCCAACTCAATACTACCGTAGAGTTTGATAATATCAGCAGCAACTGCCCGTTGTGCAAAATAGCGCTTGGTAATATTCACCATTTTAGTCGCAACTTTGATCTCTGCTTTAGTAAAATCCGGTTTTTCTCCAGCTCTCATTCCAATGGCAACTCGACATTTTCCTTTTTGCAAATCTAACAAACGAACAACATCTAATCCTTGTTCTTCGAGCGTGTCTAATCCCACGACACCAATATCTGCAGCTTGATGATAGACATAAGTAGCAACATCTTGATTTCGTACCAATAAAAATTTAAATTTCTCTGTCTGGAGTATCAATTTACGATCATCAAATCGAAATTCTGAGCCAAAAATTTTCTCGAAAATTTCGAGTGTATCTTCAGCAATTCGCCCTTTTGGTAATGCAACACTTAACATTTTCTATCCCTATTTATCAACTTTATCATTCCTTTAAAAACCAACTCTCTATCTATGATGGAATTTGGTAAAAAATGGCTCAACTGAGCACTATCACCGCCACATATATAGATAGGATTTCCAAGTCGAACGATTTTTTCAACCAACGGCGCCACAAAACCAGTCGTAACTGCATCTGGGGTATTTTTCGCCATTTTAGCCAAATCTACCTCAAAGTTAAATGACACATCCAAAGCATGTGATAATTTAGCATAAGCTTCTTGTGCGCTTTTCAAACCAAGAGTAATAAAGCCTCCTTCATAAATACCCTTTTTCATCACATCAACGGTAATTGCTGACCCAGCATCTACAATCACACCCTCTTCTATCGCTTCGCACACCAAAATCCGATCAATACCCATTGTAGGATAATATTTTTCCCGATCGATAAGAAGACCAATATCTTGCCAATTTCCTAGAAATGAAATTTTTTCTTGTACGCTACTATTAACACACGCATACCACACATCACCTATCAATAGTTCAGGGTAAAATTCCAAAAGAGCGACTTTACGACAAATAGCATTTTCATAAATATCGACCGTCGTATTACCTATGTCACATAAAATCATACTCCTTCCCCTTTCACCATCGGATGACAATCTAAAACTGTTTGTTGTAAATTATATCTTTGAACATGGGTATAAATCTGTGTTGTCAATAATGAGGAGTGTCCTAAAAGCTCTTGTACCACACGTAAATCAGCACCACCTAATATTAAACCCGTCGCATATGAATGACGAAGCGTATGAGGAGAAGTACCGAGATATTTTTGCGTGATTTTAAAGGCTGAAATACGACTAAGTGGCTCATAGCGATAGTTGAGCCATAATGCTCGAACATATCGAGATGATGGGCATGCTTCTTGATAGGTGCGTAATGCATCCAATGCAGAACTTGCAATAGGGATATAGCGTTCTTTTTCCCCTTTTGTATGACGCACACGTAACCACTCTCCCTCAATATCCTCTTCGTGCATACTCAGGCACTCACTGACGCGCAGTCCCGTTGCATACAAAAAGAGTATCAGAGCGTAGTCTCTCAATCCTAGCCAATTGCTTCGATCAATTATTTCCAATTGTTTCATGATTGATTCAAACGTCAAATAATAAGGAAGTATTTTTGGGATTTTAGAAAGGGTAAATTTAGAAGAATGTGTCTCGAAATGGCTTCGATGACAAAAGTCCAAAAAAGAGTTTAATGCCGAAAGCTTACGATTGAGTGTTCTCTTGTTAGGAATCGAGCAAAGGGCTTGAATCACCGAAGCACTTTCTAACTCCAATAGTGATTTAGAGCTTAATACCTCCAACTCATCCAAATCATGTCGATACGCTTCAATCGTCTTTGGACTCAATCGCTTAATGATAGTGATGTATTCTAAAAATGCTTCGAGCCCTGCTGACATTATTTGATATCGATATACCGATCAGCAAAATAAAATCGATCATCACCCGAAAATACACTCTCGTGACTCATATCAATATCATAGACATCAGCACTAAGCAAGTCTTTGCTTAATGCGATCATATATCCACCCTGCTCTATAGCGTAGACGCGATCACTTTGAACACTTAAACCCACAAAATGTGCAAAAGGAAATTTCTTTTTCCCTTTGTATTGCAAATTAGTACTCAATGCAACTACTTCACCTTGCTTAGTCGTTAACCAAATCCCGTCCAAATTAGAGACAATATCACGAACATCGTATTTTTCTCGTGCCTCTTTTTGAGATAACGATAAGATTGAACTTCCAGTAGAAGTAATAAGATTGTTCTCAATCATACTAAGATAGGTAATATTATTGAAATAATCCTCCGAACCTACTATTATTGAACGCAATAGTTTTTTAGTGCTCTCGTTCACAATAACCACTTTCCCATCAAGCGTCGGAAAAACAACTAAGTCTTTTAGAAAATAGGGATTAATAATCCGTGCATCCACTGCAACGGGGGCATTGGACGTCTCTTTAAACGTCATTTTTTTACTAGAAAGTGAATAAAGTGCCATTTCATTATTTGCAAATAAAATCGCAATTACATCACCTTGGATACTACAAGCCGCAACGGTACGTTTGAGTTCTAAAACCACATGTTCACCAATTCCGTCTTCTGGAATAAGCTCTAAGTCATTTAGAGGATTACGAGTAATTACCCATCCACCGCTGACATTTAGAAGAGTAAAACCTTGAGGAATTTTTTGTTTTTTCTCTCCACTTTTGAGTAAAATAGTACCATTTTCAAGAACAGCCGCCGATTGTGTTATATGTAAAATAGGTGAACTCAAATGACCTGTAGTTCGCCATTCTCCTTTGATATTTTCAGGTTTATAAACCTCTTTGGACGAACATCCCTGAAACATCACTATACTCACAGCTGCCAATAACACCAATAGTGATTTCATTATTTCACCCCGTAATGATTAAGATTTTGAGCCACGTCATACAAAGGTGATTCTTTTTTGATGCTTAAAAGCGATTGCTGTGCCGTAGTAACATCACCTTTTTGGAGTGCAACGACTGCTAGTTGAACCATTGCCAGCTCTAGATACAATCCATCTTGTTGCTTTGAATATTCACCTAAACTTTTCATATCACTGTGAATGACTGCGTCTTCATATTTTGCAATATCTGCTACTTCAGGAGACTTTGATAATTTAAGCTCCCCAAGAGTCTTTGGGTCACTCTCTTTAAGTGCTTTAGACAATCGATACAAATCATACAAATCTTCACTGCTATCGCTCAACGTTTTGAGTGCGGTTGCATCCGAAGGATTTAACAATAACTTACTTAATGCCTCATTCGCTTTCGCAGTTTGTGTATCTGTATATATCCCATAACCCACATAGCTGCTCAAACCTATGACCAAAGCAACAACAGAAGCCATTAAAGGTTTTTGATATCTTTTAACAAAACGCTCTGTACGAATGGCATTTTCAAAAAACTTCTCTTCAGAATTTAACTCATCTTTAACCGCTTGAATATTCTCTTTTAAGCTCAAAAGGACTCCTGATTTAGTCTACATATTTTTACTATTGTGACACAATCATAACCCAAGTGTTGTTAAAATTCTGTAAAAGCAATTTTTTCGCTACAATTTGACATTAATTAATTTAAAACAAGGTGTCATGTACTTATGAAAATCGATGAAACTCTATTACAACGTTTAGAAAAACTCTCTTTTTTGCAAATACCAGACGATTCACGCTCACAGATGATGGAGCAAATGTCTGAAATTGTCTCTTTTGTTGATAATCTAACAGAGCTTGATACCAACGGTATTAACCCAACCTTCTCCATGGAAAATAGTGCAACAGTTCTGCGTGAAGATGTAGGAAATGTTGATGGAACTATCAATGACAGTATCATCTCCCACTCTCCCTACGCAACGGATCATTTTTTTATTGTCCCAAAAATTATTGAGTAAATCTACTATGATTATCATTTATGGGATTAAAAATTGCGATTCTGTCAAAAAAGCATTGGATTTTTTTAAATCGAACAATATTGAGTATTCTTTTGTTGATTTCAAAACAAATCCTGTCAATGAACAGAAAATAGCCTCTTGGAGTGCTAAAATAAGCAATACTATCCTTTTTAATACCAAAGGAACTACCTATAGAACCCTAAACCTTAAATCTCTTGATTTAGATGACAACAGTAAAGTTGAGTGGATGGCTAAGGATAATCGTTTAATCAAACGACCCGTGATAGAATATAATGCAAATCTCATCGTCGGTTTTAATTTATCTCAACTCCAAGGAGCCTTTTTAGTATGAGCCAAGCACTGGACATCCATAAACTTCTCAAAAGCGTTGTTGCTTACAAATCATCTGACCTACACCTTGTAAGCCGTTCTGAACCTCAGATTCGTATGGATGGTCGCCTGGTTGCACTTAATCTCCCTATGTTAGATGGAAAAGTTATAGAGGAGATGGCCTATTCACTTCTCACTGAAAAACAAAAAAAAGCCTTTGAAGAAAATAATGAGCTGGACTTTTCTATCGTTATCCCAGATGTGGGTCGCTTTCGTGCCAACTATTACAAAACCATGGACGATATAGCGTGTGCTTTTCGTATCATCCCAACCACCATTCCCTCTCTAGATGATCTCAATGCCAAAAAAATTTTTAAAGAGATTATCAAGCGGGAAAAAGGTCTGATTCTCGTCACAGGACCTACTGGAAGTGGTAAATCTACAACGCTTGCAGCAATGCTTAATGAAGTCAATATGAATGAAGCTCGCCATATTATTACTGTGGAAGATCCTGTTGAGTTTGTCCACACTAATAAGAAATCTCTCTTCTCGCAACGAAACGTTGGATCAGACACTAAAAGTTTTGCTGCCGCACTTAAATATGCTTTGCGCCAAGACCCTGACATTATCCTTATTGGGGAAATGCGTGATCGTGAGACAATTTCAGCAGCCTTAACCGCTGCTGAAACAGGCCACTTAGTTTTTGGAACACTCCACACCAACTCAGCACCTAGTACTATTAATCGTATTATTGACGTTTTTAGCGGTGAAGAACAGCCTCAAGTGCGAGCACAACTCTCAACATCATTAGTTGCAGTTATCTCACAAGCTCTATTACCTAAAATTGGTGGAGGTCGTATTGCTGCTCAAGAGGTTATGATTACTAATCCTGCGATTGCCAACTTGATTCGCGAAGACAAAGTACACCAAATGTACTCACAAATGCAGCTCAATCAACAAGTAACAGGAATGACCACACAAACCCAAGAGATTGTTGAGTATTTACGTAAAAAAATCATCAGCAAAGATACAGCCATGCAATACTCAAACAAACCTGATGAACTTCAACGTGTCATTGATTCATTCTAATATTATACACTAAAACAAATACCTCGCAGAGGTTCTCGTGCCCTATAGGGCACATCCATTTTTGAGAATTTTTCTTAACTCACAATTGCGAGCTAATTTCTCCTTCTAAGCAAACTTCTTCAAAAATTACCTATAATTACGTATTATGAATTATCAACACTTATTACAACAGCACCATCTAAAAGCAACGCCTCAGCGTATTGCTATTATGGAACGAATGGACCTCTGCGGTCATATCAGCATTGATGAGCTTTACAAAACAATACGTGAAAGATTTGCTTCTATATCTTTAGCCACGCTGTATAAAAACGTTCACGCCATGATGGGTGTTAATCTGATTAGAGAAGTCAAATTGTCCGGACAGAAATCAAAATATGAGATTGATAAAGAGCCCCATG
>CAMBHX010000099.1 GCA_945867285.1 Sulfuricurvum sp. IAE1 | reverse complement strand
CTAAGCAGGGTATTGCTGACCAGTACACCGTTACGATAATTCTGTGTTTTTATTATTTCATTAATAGCAATAAGGTCTTGAGAATTTGTCTTTGGAATAATCCAGTAGTCTTGAGTATTGGTATAAGTATTATAATTGTTGGTCACCATATCATTAATAGAGAGCGTTTTGTATTGCATCCGTTTAAAAGTCTCGTTATTGTAGGCATACCCCTCACCATTGTGAAGTTGAAGTTGCAGATTTCCTTTGTAATTTTGAAGCTGAGCATTTTGAGCAATCAAAATCACTTCTTCTTTGAGCTCTTTATTGAATAAAACAACATCACCATACAGACGCTCATTGTTGTCGCTCTTACTAATGAAAAGCATCCAGTCACCAAAACTATGTCCAAACTCTGATGCAGTGAGATTGAATTTTGCTTCTGCTTTTTTGTGAGCTAGAAAGTTTTTTGAAATCGTTTTGATATAGGGAGTGACGATTAAAAAATCACATAATAGTAAGATAGCCAGTAAAAAAGCAGGCAAAGAGAGGATGCGTATTAAAAAAGCAGGAGAAATACCCAATGAAAATACGACTACCATCTCGTTGTCGTTGGAGAGTCGATATAAGGTAAGGACGGATGCAACAAAAAATGCAAGAGGGAGGGTATAGAAAAGCAATTCAGGTAAAACAAAAAGGTAGAGTTTCCCCATTTCAGACATTGAAAGTTCTATAACCGCCGTATAGGTCGCAAGTTTGATCATAAAAATGACCGAAGCAATCACAAACAACGGGACAAAAATAGAGAAAAAGAGTACGTTTAGTTGGGCAAAAATATAGTGGCGCAATTTACCCATACAAACCTGCCAAATATGCTGTGACGTATTTGTCAAAAAGCAATACTATCCATGCAGCCATTGCTAAAAAAGGGATAAATGGGAGCTGATGAGAATCTTCGTCATCGGTTCTGACGAGTAGAAGTGCTGGCAGTGCTAACAGTGCTGAGATGAAAATAGCCACAAGAGCGAGCTTGACCCCCAAGAGTGCACCCATGGTAGCGGCAATCATGATGTCTGCTTCACCCATGGCTTCTTTTTTGAGAAAATAGGAGAGGTAAAAACGCAATAAGGTAAATCCGCCAGCAAAAAGTAGGGCATCAATGGAGTTTTCTCCTAGCTCTTGTAGTGATGTTACGCTAATGATAGCAATGGTCAAAGCGGCAAGATTGAGTGAATCGGGAACCATTTTGTAATAAAAATCAATGACGGAAAGAGAGAGAAGGAGTGTAAAGACCAATGAGATTCCAAAAGCTTGCAATGTCATCCCAAGCTTCATAAACGTAAAGACAAACATTAAAGCACTTAACACTTCAACTATGGGGTATTGCTTGGAGATAGGGGCTGTACAAAAACCACATTTTCCCCGTAAGAACAGCCATGACAGAATAGGAATATTATGATAGAAACGCAAAGGTGTGTTGCAGCTCATGCAATGGGATGCGGGGAAGGAGACACTCTCATCGAGTGGTGTTCGTACGATAAGAACATTCATAAAAGAGCCAATGGTAGCCCCCAAAATAAAAATAAAAATCCATTCCATTTAGTTCACCTCTTTTTGTAACAGTTGAGCCTGTTGTAAAACTTCAAAGGCAAGGGTTAGTTTGTCGCTACTAGGGAGTTTTGATGTCGCGCCTTTGGTGATGAAATCAATTTGATTGGTATCACCACCAAATGGATTGTTATCGTCTATGATATTGAGACACACTGCATCAACACCTTTGGCTGTAAGAAGTTTTGTGGCGTTAGCAGTTGCCGTAGCCGTATCAGTCTCGGCTTTGAAAGCGACAGTTTTTAATCCCTCTTTATTGATGGATGAAAGCAGATCAATGTTTTGTTTCATCGCAATATTCCACGACTCCCCTAGCATCTCTTTTTTGAGTTTTCCCTCTTGAGGATACATCGGAATATAGTCACTCACTGCTGCTGCCATAAACAAATAAGGCTCTTTTTGGATGAGTCCGATGGGCTCGTCATGGATGAGCGAGGGTTTGGAGAGTTTCCCTTTTTTGGCTACACGGATGGAATCTACTAAATACTCTCTCATCTCCTCAGAGCTTTCGACTTCTATGATATGGATCCCTTGGGGTAAATCGTTCTCAAATCGTGTAGTGATGAGATTGACATCCGCACCACGACAGAACAAAGCACTTGCCAGTGCTGAGGCCATTTTTCCGCTGGACGCATTGCTGATGGTACGAACATCGTCGAGTTTTTCGATTGTTCCACCCCCTGTGACGATAACACGACGATCCGACCAAAATTTGTCTTTGAGCAATATGCGGGCGGTGTTCCAAAAAATCTCGATAGGTTCTGCCATAGCACCATCCCCTGTGGTTTGACAAGCAAGTTCTTTGGTCTGCGTAGAAACAATTTCATAGTTGGCAATGGCAAGCATCTTCATGGAAGCTTGAATCATGGGATTGGCAATCATCGCAGTATTGGCAGAGGGCGCAAGGAGTTTTATACCGCTATATGCCAGGGCACATTGTGTGAGGATGGTATCGGCAATACCGTTAGCGAGTTTGGCGATCGTATTGGCCGATGTTGGGGCGATAACCATAATGTCACTGCTTTGAGAGAGTTGTATGTGGTTGAAGCCATCCCCTGCCCACGACTCATTGGTGTCATCGAGTACCTTGTTACGACTGAGGGCTTCAAAAGAGAGAGGGGCTATAAACTTTTTCGCCGATGGACTCATGACGACATGAACATCCGCACCTGCTTTGATGTACAGACGCAATAGCTCGAGTGATTTGTATGCTGCGATGGAACCCGTGATTCCTAGAAGTATTTTTTTACCTGTGAGTAGATTAGCAGGGATTAACATTGAGTCCCTTTGCCAAAAAATTTGGTAAAAAAGCCAGCCACTTTACGGATAGGGGTACGACTGAGGATGAGGATATCGCTTTCGTATTTACCTGATGTGACCGTTGTACCTGCTGCAATCATCACGTTATTTGCAATTTCCACAGGCGCTACGAGCTGAGTGTCACTTCCCACAAAAACGTTTTTGCCAATGATGGTTTGGTATTTGTTGATTCCATCGTAATTGCATGTAATCGTCCCTGCACCGATATTACTCCCCTCACCGATGGTAGCATCACCCAAATAGCTCAAATGTCCTGCTTTGACTCCCGTTAGGGTTGATTTTTTTACTTCTACGAAGTTGCCTATATGGGTGTCTTCCAAGATGCTTAAGGGGCGCAGATGCGCTAGTGGACCAACATCAGAGTTTTTGACTATAGAATTTTCAATGACGCTGTGTGCTTTGATATGCGAGTTCACAATTATGCTATTACCACACAGTCGTACACCGTTTTCGATAACACACTCTCCCTCAAATTTGACCCCTTCCTCCATATAAATAGTATCGGGAAGCTGCATGATGACACCCGTATCCATCCACATTTTGCGTAAACGATCCATCATAATCATCTCAGATATTGCTAGATCGTGTTTGGAATTAACCCCTTTAAACTCTGATTCGTGGACAAAGAGTGGAGAGATAGTGAGATCGTCCGTATGCGCCATGGCAATAATATCGGTGAGATAATACTCGTTTTGGGCGTTGTCATTGGAGAGCATCGGGAGATATTTTTGCAAAACATGATGTTTAAAGGCATACACTCCTGCATTGACACTTTGCACCGCTTTTTCATCGTGTGAGGCATCTTTTTCTTCAACGATACGAGAGACTTTGCCATTTTCGATGATGACACGACCATAGCCGCTTGGGTCTTGGAGAGCGATGACGGACATGACGATATCGCTGTCATTGTTGATGAATGCTTGAATAGAGGTTTGTGTGATGAGAGGCATATCGCCATTAAGGACCAAAACATCATCATATTTTGGTGACACCCCCATCATGGCACCGCCTGTTCCGGGGAAGTTAGTAGCATCTTGGGTGACAAAAGTAAGCCCCGTGAAATGTTTTTCCATCGAAGCGATGACCGCTTCTTTTTGGTGCGCTACGACTACGATGACATCGTCGGTAATTTCACGTGCGGCTTTGATACTAAAATAAAGCATCTCACGCCCGCATATCTCATGCAACACCTTGGCCTTGGACGATTTCATCCGTGACCCTTTACCTGCGGCTAAAATAACGATAGAAAGAGGTGTCAACATGAGGGTTCCTATAAAAATGATTTCTTATTTTAGCAGATTTAATCGAGAACCGCACTTAGTCTATGGTATTATTACCATTTATTGTCTAGTTTGATTAGATTTTTAGACCTGATTTTCGAAGTATTCACTCTTTAATACTTCGCTTACTGTAAGTTCGATAGAATTGCACATTCAGATACAAAAAGCATGGAGTAAAAACTTAATTTTATGAATAAAAAAACAAAACAAATTATTTATGAAAAAAATAGTCATTTAATAGACGATCTTGTTGTGCTAGATGAAGTGGATATGCTGACCGATCAAGAAATTATCCAAGTTATAACTGATAGTATCGATGATGGTCTTAAGCTAATGCGACGTGCAAAAAATAATTCTGACATATCAACATGTGAATGTATTGATGTTGTCAGGGCAATTGCATCTCGAATATCGTTTGCTGCAGCGGTATTAACTCCAGACGATAGTGAAGAGATTCGTGAAGTTATGTCAAAAATTCATTCCTTTTGTGGTTCTATTATGCTCTCTAAAAACTGTTTTATTGATAGACCGGAACTTATTGAACGGATTTTTCCTTTTTTTCAAACGGTTCGCGAATGGGTAGAAACGCTTGTTCTTCGTGAAAATAATTATAAAGTAGCATCTAATCTTTCATCTTCCCTTTTAGCTGATTTAAATAGTTTTGAGGCGATACTTGGTATTAACACTAGTGAAAAAGAAGATGACGACGATGACTTTTTTTTGTTATAAAGTAGTAAAGTTTATCTTTTTTTTGCTAGAATAGTTGTATCTTTTGTATTAGGAATTAGAATGAAAAAAGTATTAACGACATTATGTTTGAGTGCCAGTATTGCATCTGCATCTATGATTTTAGGTTTTGGTGTGGAAGCCGATTATTTTACTCCTGAGATAACGGGTGATTTTCAATATACTGACAATGGTGTTTCTAATACCAATTTTAATGGTGAAAGCGACTCATCGTATCAATTAGGTTTGTATTTTGAACATCCGATTCCTGTTGTTCCTAATTTTCGTGTTGATTTTACTCCTGATACTACTTTTACAGGTTCAGATGGTTCATCGGGAACCAATACTGTAACATTTGCGCAAACTGACATAACAGCATATTATGAGATTTTAGATAATATCATTGATATTGATGTTGGAATTACAGGTAAAATAGTTAAAGGTGATGTTGCGGGAACATCTATTAATCAAAGTGGAAGTATGGTTATTCCAATGGGATACGTTGCTGCTGGAATTTCTATTCCAGCAATTCCTGTACATGTTGATGCGGATATTAAATATATTGGATATAACGATAACACAGTGAGTGATATGCGTATTAAAGCAGTTTGGGAAGTTGTTATGGGACTAGAAGTAGCAGCTGGGTATCGTTATGAATCTTTAGACCTTGATGGTCAAGATATTCTTTCAACGCTTAAAATTAAAGGCCCATTTGTAGGTGTTGGTTATCGCTTCTAAGACGCTAGTTTAAAATTCCCATATTGAAATTATGGTATTATCATCTTTTTAATTTGGGAGCAACGCTTGGGTCGATTTTTTAGCCTTTTTTTATTGTTTGGGTTGGTCGCCTTTGGCGCAGATGCTCAAATCCCTACGATGAGTTTTAATCTCGCAGCTCCTGAATCCCCGCAAGAAATTGTAAGTTCTTTGAATGTTTTGATGATGCTTACGGTGCTTTTTTTGGCGCCATCACTTGTTTTGGTTATGACTACATTTACCCGTTTTGTCATCGTTTTTGG
>CAMBHX010000098.1 GCA_945867285.1 Sulfuricurvum sp. IAE1 | reverse complement strand
AACGAAGAACGGCTCAAAAGTGGGGAAAACCTGTTTGCCAATCCGCGTAATGCGGCGGCAGGAAGTTTACGACAACTTGATACACGTATTACCGCTTCTCGACGTTTGGTGTTTATGCCTTATGGTATCGGGGCAAATGCACTGGAAATTGCAAATCTGAGTGAACGGATGGAGTGGGTGTATGCGTTGGGGTTCCGTAACCCTCATATGACCCACATATGTATAACTTCAGATGAGATCGAGAAGTTTTATCATGAGATGCGAATCGCACGAGATGATTTTGCGATGTTGTTGGACGGAATGGTGATCAAAGTCGATTCGATCGCGGTACAAGATGAATTGGGCTACACCGTCAAAAATCCCCGCTGGGCGGCGGCGTACAAATTTCCCGCGATTGAGAAACTCACGACACTTAAAGAGGTGATCTACCAAGTAGGGCGAAGCGGTGTCGTGACTCCTGTGGCGATCGTTGAACCTATCGACATCGAGGGGGTGACGGTGGAGCGTTCGACATTACATAATTTTGATGAAATTGCCCGTAAAGATATCCGCATCGGAGATAAAGTAATCATTTTGCGTAGCGGCGATGTTATTCCAAAAATCGTGAAGGTAATCGCAGCAGAGCGTACGGGTAATGAAATTGAGATTGATAGACCAAAACATTGTCCCGTCTGTAACAGCGAACTGCTCGATGAGGGAGCATTGATCAAATGTCAAAATCTCGATTGTTCTGCTCGGGTGGTGAATTCTATTATCTATTTTGCCTCCAAACAATGCCTCAATATCGATGGTTTGGGGGATAAAATTGTCGAAGCTTTACATATGTCAGGGCTGGTGCGAGAGTTACAGGATCTGTTTGGATTGACTTTGGAACAGTTACTTGGCTTGGAAGGTTTCAAGGAGAAAAAAGCTCAAAATCTACTCAATTCTATTAATAATGTGAAAGGGTGCGATTGTTGGCGATTTATCAATGCGTTAGGGATCGAACATATTGGTGAGGTAGCATCCAAATCATTGTGCAATGCATTTGGTGTTACATTTGATAGGGCAAGTGGTGAAGAGATTGTGGCGCTGGATGGTTTTGGTGGTGAAATGGTCGAATCCATTCTCGAATTTGTTCGGGTCAATGGTGAACGAATCGAAAATTTGCGGACTATTTTAAATCCTGTAACACCTATCAAAGTCGAAGCTGAAGACAATGTGTTCAAAGGCAAAACAGTTGTGGTGACGGGGGCTATGAGTGTTAGTCGTGATGTGATTAAAAACACCTTAGAGAAACTTGGGGCAAAAGTAGCCTCATCCGTTTCTAAAAAGACTGATTTCGTAATTTATGGCGAAGACGCAGGGTCTAAATACGATAAAGCGGTAGAGTTGGGGGTGAGATTACTCCCAGAGGCTGAGTTTAACGCCTTAGCGGTACTTTCCGATAGCACTGCGACGACGCAAGGGAATGGTATAGTACAGCGAAATAGCCTTTTTGACTAAATAGGCAAGATACCCTTTGACTTTGATCCCTCCAGGGAGTATTCCTGCCCCGTACTCGCCCCCAAGGGCAATCATAATCCCTTGATTGTTAAAGCGAAAGGGTTGAGAAGCTTTCCCACGTCGTTTTTCAATAATAGTACGGGCTACATGTTCGGCACTTCGTTCGGCGAGTTGCGCAGTGGGAGGCAGTGGTTTGCCCTCTTTGTTGAGTATGTTCGCAATATCACCGATGGCAAAGACGTTGGGATATCCAGCGATACTGAGATCCTCATTGACATTGAGATGACCTTTGGGTGTCATCTCAAGACCTAGTTCTTGTGACAGGGAAGAAGCGCATACACCTCCCGTAAAAATCATAAATTCAAAATCAAGTGTTTTACCGTTATCCAAGACGATCTCTTTTTGGCGTACTTCACTAATACGATTATTGTGCCAGACATGAACTCCTAGTTTGAGAAGCCGTTCATGTGCGCTGTCGATAAGAAAAGGGTCCATTCCAAACAAAATAGTTTTGTAGGCGTCGATCAAATAGACATCAATGCCCCGACACCCAAAATTGCCGTTGTTGTAAAATCGATTGGCATACGCTGCCATTTCTGCAGCGATCTCAACTCCAGACAGTCCTGCTCCCCCTATGACAATATTAAAAGGCTCAACGGCACAGTTGGCATGTTGAGAATCGATTCGATCAAATAGTGCTCTTTCAAATTGTTGTTTGAAATCAAGTGCAGTTGGGATACTTTTGACCCCATGAGCATTATCACGTAATCCTTTGATAAAATCGGGAAAATAGGTACGACTCCCAGTAGCAAAAATCAAAAAATCATAGGTTAGCGTTTGAGATGATGCAGTTTGTAGTGTTTGTTTATTATAATCGACGAAAGTGACTTCATCACAGACAAAATCAACCAAGCTAAAACTTTTCATCAAAGATGGGAGATCAATCATCACTTCTGACATATCTACTTTGTTGGCGATGAAATCATATACCTCGGTTTGTAAATAATGATAGGGTTTTTGATCAATAAGTGTTATTTCAATATGAGAATCTTTACTCAAACGTTCAATCGCACGTATGCCGCCGTATCCTCCGCCTATAACGACTACGTGAATCTTTTGCATAGAATCCTCCAAAAATTTGTGCAATGGTAGCCAAATGGCTATAATTTGACACTTAGAGCATAATAGGACATAAATGAGATTGGATAGTTTTCTAGTAGAAATAGGATTAGTAGAGAGTCGCACCAAAGCGCAAGCATTGATTAAAGAGCACGCAGTAACCGTAGATGGTAAAATCATTGAGAAAGTGTCGTTTGAAGCAGATGAGACGATGAAGGTTGAGATAGCCGATGTTGCACGATATGTTAGCCGTTCAGCTATCAAGCTAAAGGGGATATTACCGTTCACACAATGGGATTTACATGGATTAAATGCATTGGATATTGGCTCGTCTACGGGTGGTTTTACCCAAATACTTTTGGAAAATGGTGTGCAAAGTGTGACGTGTGTTGATGTTGGAAGCGACCAGCTTCATCCGACATTACGTAATGATGAACGAGTTAGTGTGCATGAAAACACTGATATTCGTAAATTTGTGAGCGACAACCCTTTTGATATTGTGGTATGTGATGTGGCGTTTATCCCTTTGGAACTGATTTTGGAGTCGATTGATGCATTGGCGGCAAGTTATATAATCTTGTTATTCAAGCCACAGTTTCAAGTGGGTCGTGAAGTCAAACGGGATAAAAATGGGGTAGTCAAAGATAATGCGGCAATAGCTAAAGCGATGATCCGTTTTGAAGATTCATGTACTTTGTTAGGTTGGAAACAAATCGCCAAAGAGGTGGCGCACATAGCGGGCAAAGAGGGTAATCAGGAGATATGTTATGGCTTTATCAAAGGTTGAAGCTATTGCCATCGGTGGATTTGATGGGATGCACGTAGGTCATCGTGCACTTTTTGATGAGTTAGGAGAACGTGGTGCTATAGTTGTAATTGAAACGGGATATGCTAATTTAACTCCCAAGCAAGAGCGTGAACACTATACCCATTATCCGATTTATTATTATCCTCTTGAGAATATTCGTCATTTAGAAGGGGTAGAGTTTGTGGAGATGCTCACTCAAAAATTTCCCCATTTGACAAAGATTGTGGTTGGATATGATTTTCATTTTGGAAAAAATCGTCGCTATTGTCATAATGATCTGAAAACATTTTTTGCAGGCGATGTGTGTGTGATTGATGAGGTGTGTTCCAATGGCGATTCAATCCACTCACATAAAATTCGAGCTAAATTACAAATTGGTGATATCGCAGGTGCCAATGCTTTTTTGGGACACAATTATCAGATTAAAGGTACGGTTGTTAGTGGGCAGGGGATAGGTAAAAAACAGCTTGTTCCCACCATAAATCTCGAGTGTGAGGGTTTTTTGTTACCAAAAGAGGGAGTTTATGTGGCGCTTACACGTATTGATGACGAAGAACATTTTCATCCTAGTGTTGTTTTTGTGGGGCATCGTGTGAGTACGGATGGCGGTTTTGCGATAGAGAGTCATCTTTTGGACGCTACTGTGGGGGAGTGTTCCAAAGCAACGGTTAGTTTTGTCTCATTCTTGCGCGAAAATCAACAGTTTTCATCCATAGAAAGCCTAAAAAATGCAATTAAAAGTGATATTTTTGTTGCTAATCAGGCATTGAAGCGTTTGAGTTTATAGGAATTTAATCTCAATCAGATTATAATCACGCCAATCAGACTGCTTTTTGAATTCTCACATTTTGAGCAAAGCCCAAAATGAGGTCTTCAGCAGACGGCTCACGTGACTAGTCACTTTTTTGGGACTGAGTTTCAAATATTTTCACTACAAAGGGTACCCCAATGGGCGAATTGTTTACATTCTTTGGACTTTACAGTCATGATCACTCTTTTATTTTCCTCACGCACATGTTGCTTGCAGCTGGAATCGTTCTTTTAATTGCCAGAATGGCTACTAGTAATATGCGTCTTGTCCCGACTGGTGCCCAAAACGTTATGGAAGCTTACCTTGGTGGTGTTTTAGCTATGGGTGCAGATGTTATGGGTCGTACAGAAGCACGCCGTTATTTACCATTGGTAGCAACTATCGGTCTTTTCGTAGCCGTTGCAAACATCATCGGTGTAATCCCTGGTTTTGAAGCACCGAGTGCATTTTTGGATTTTACTCTAGCATTAGCCTTGGTTGTCTTCACTTACTATAACTTCGAGGGAATTCGTCGTAATGGTTTGATCAGTTATTTCAAACACTTCATGGGTCCTGTATGGTGGTTGGCGTGGTTGATGTTCCCGATTGAAATCGTTTCACATATCTCTCGCATCATTTCATTGAGCTTCCGATTGTTCGGTAATGTCAAGGGTGACGATATGTTCTTGATGGTAATCTTGATGTTGGCACCATGGTTCTTGCCAATGATCCCTTTTGCATTGTTGTCGTTTATGGCAGTTTTGCAAGCGTTTATCTTTATGATGTTGACGTATGTTTACCTCGGTGGTGCTGTACTTTTAAGTGACGACCACTAAGTTTTTATGAAATCTTCTACACATGATACGCTCTTGAGCTTTTTAGGTGGTGCCTCTTGGGGCTTCGCCATCGTTGGTGTGTGGGTTACATTTAAATCTTTTCTCTTTTTAGGTCTTATGACCGCTTTTATGTTCACTTTTCTTTTCCTCTTTTTAGCGATCTTTATCATTGTTGTTTTACAAAATCTGGCACTTTCACGTGAACGTTACGATGAAACGCTTAAGCAAACGGCACTACTTGAAGAGATTCGTACTATTCAAAAGTTGTCTCAAGTTTCTATTGTAGAGTGAAATCCTACCTTATAACGGATCCTGCATTGTACGGCAATGATGCCAACGCCTTGGAATACGCACTTGATGTTGTTTTGTCGCACAGTTTACCTGATTTTGCGGTATTTAGAGACAAACAAACTGCCCATTATCCACTGTTGGGAGACATGTTTATTCAAACCTGTAGAGCTTATAAAATCCCTAAAATACTTTTGCACAGTGACTATGTTCTAGCATCTACATTGGGAGCTAGTGGAGTCCATCTCACGTCGACACAGTTTAATGTGATTAAAGAGGCAAAAGCTTTAGGATTGTATGTCATTATCAGTACTCATACTCACGATGAAGCACTAAAAGCGCAAGAATTAGGTGCTGATGCGATCACATATAGTCCTATTTTTGTGTCTCCAAACAAAGGAGAACCGAAGGGTTTAGAGGATTTAAAAGAAATAGTGGATAGAATAAGAGTACCTATTTTTGCATTGGGGGGCATTGTCACACAAGAGCATATCAATGCAGTCGAAGAGTGCGGAGCTTATGGATTCGCATCAATTAGATATTTTATCCCTTAAGGAATTAATCATTATGTTTGAAACAATTATTGGTCTTGAAGTTCATGTCCAACTCAATACAAAGTCTAAGCTTTTTTGTTCATGTCCTACTAGTTTTAACGCAGTTCAAAATACTAATA
>CAMBHX010000097.1 GCA_945867285.1 Sulfuricurvum sp. IAE1 | reverse complement strand
CAAATACCCAAAACTTTTCCACCGCTATTAGCGTAGGATTTGAGTGCTTTCATAATTGGGGACATTTTAGCAATAGCACCACTGCGAAGATAATCTCCATAGCTAAATCCACCCGCAACTACAACAAGAGTGACGTCGCTTGGGATAACTTCTTCTTTGTGCCAAAGGATAACAGTTTCGCATCCCAAAGTTTCAAAAGCATGTTGTGTATCATATTCACAGTTAGTTCCCGGAAATTGGACAATCCCTACTTTGCTACTCATGCGAATATCTCGATTTCGTATTCTTCAATTACAGTATTGGCCAAAAGTTCTTCGCACATATGTGCTACTTTTTCTTTGGCAGCTGTTGCATCCGTTTCGTTCAACTCAATAACAATTTGCTTGCCTACACGAACATCACTTACCGTTTCAAAACCATGTCCACTTAAAGCGTGCTGCACTGCCTTACCTTGTGAATCCAAAACACCATTTTTCAAAAATACATTTACAACTGCTCTCATAGTAACTATCCTATTATTCTTTTTAGTACTTCTTCATAAGCCACTTTAAGCCCACCTAATCCTTGACGAAAACGGTCTTTGTCCATTTTTTCACCTGTCTCTAAATCCCAAAAACGACAATTGTCAGGACTGATTTCATCTGCCAAAATAATGTTTCCGTTTTCGTCACGACCAAATTCAAGCTTGAAATCAACAAGATTAAGCCCTTTAGTAGCAAAAAATGGTCGTAAAATATCGTTGATTTGACGTGCCATCGCTCGCAATAAATCCAGTTCACCCTCATTTTTGACAAGTTCTAAAATCAAACAATGCTGATCGTTAAGCTTTGGATCACCTAGTGCATCGTTTTTATAATCAAATTCGACCAACGTAAACGGTAAAATTTTACCATCAGGAATACCTAGATTTTTGCTCAAACTCCCTGTGGCAACATTGCGGACAATAACTTCTATCATAATAATATCCACTTTTTTACACAACATATTATTATCATCAAGCATCTCAATAAAATGAGACTCTACGCCATTTTGTGCCAGCATTTTAAACAATTCTGTAGAAATTTTGTTGTTAAGGGCACCTTTACCTGCTTCACTGTCTTTTTTGGCACCATTAAAAGCAGTCAAGTCATCTTTAAACTCAGCAATTACAAGATTTTTGTCATCAGTATTATAAAGGAGTTTCGCTTTTCCTTCATAGATCAATTCACGTTTTTCCATACTATTTTCCTTTGGTAATGATAAGAGCTTTTAAAATTCCAACGCCCTCTTTAAGTTGAATATCTTTAGTTAGCTGCTCTTTGGTAATAATGGTTTTATTAGTTGCATTATTTTCAGTCACATCAACTATCCCATCAGCTTTTTGATCGTCATTTTCGAGATGTTTTTTCAAATCAGACTCTTTGATATTGAAGCCATTATTGTGTTTTTTGATTTCACCTGCATCTACTTCAATATCAGGCACAACCCCTACCGCTTGAATGGTGCGCCCACTTGGAAGGTAATAACGGGCAATGGTGAGCTTAATCGCTTCTGCATCAGTAATAGGCATAACAACTTGGACAGAACCTTTGCCAAATGTTTTTGTCCCCACAATAATACCTCGCTTGAGGTCTTGGATAGCACCACTCACGATTTCAGAAGCACTTGCTGACCCTTCGTTGACCATTACTACAAGAGGAAGCATAGTCATTGTCGCTTTTTTGGTAGCGCTGTAAGTAATATCATCACTTTTATTTCGCCCTTTTTGTGAGACAATAACCCCTTCGTCAACAAATAAATCAGTAAGTTCAACAGCTTGATCCAGTAACCCTCCTGGATTATTGCGTAAATCAAGTATAATTCCTTTACTTTTAGTACTATGTTTTTTAATCGCGGCTTTAACATCATTTGCTACTTTTTTATCAAAACTCGTAACACGAATATATAAAATATTTTCGTCGATGGTACGAGCATAAACAGACTCGACCGTAATGATGTCACGAATAATATGGATTTTTAGTGGTTCCCCAGCACCTTTGCGGACGATTGTTAAATCTATAGGAGTTTTTGGGGTACCCCGCATTAAACCAACCGCATCATCAATAGTCATGCTCAAGGTTGCTTTATCGTTGATTTTAAAAATAATATCTCCAGCTTTAATTCCAGCTTTATCGGCAGGCGTCCCCTCTATAGGAGAAATTACAGTAAGAGCATTATCGCGCATCCCTACCGTTATACCTAAACCTCCAAACTCACCATCCGTTTGGCTCTTGAGAGAATCAAAACTTTTTTTGTCCAAATAGTTAGAGTGTGCATCCAGATTTGACAATAAACCTTGGAGCGACTTATCGATAAGTTGGTCAATACCCAACCCTTCTACATTATATTGCTCAACAATACTGAGTACTTTAGTAAATTTGGCAAGAGATTGCAGACGTGACGCTTCAGCTGTTGCCTCGGTTGTGCTACTAAGAGTATCGCTCTTGGCCACAAGTGATGTTGAGAGGACAAGACTAAGTCCAATAGCACTCAGAAAACCTGCAATCATCATCTTTTTGTTTTTCATTGGTCTAACCTTTTAGAAGACGCTCATTTTAATTGTAATTATAGTTAAAAATTTCTAATTATGCACTAAAACAAGCGAAGTGCTTTTTGTGAAACAAAAATGTTTCTTTAGAAAACAAATCCATCCGTTTTAGTGGCAGGGAGAAATGTCCATACAACCCCCTAAAGCTAGAAAAACTTAATGTTTTTTGAGAATTTCAAGTGTTGATTTTACTTGATATTAATAATAACATCGCCGATACGAATTTCCTCACCACGAAGTATCTTCGCACGCTTACGCATTTCAAGTTCGCCATTACGAAAAACATGGTTTTCTTCAATAAGCATTTTAGCTTGTCCCCCAGAATCAACTAGATCTAAAACTTTCAGTAGCTTATAAAGCTCAATAAAATCATCAGTGAGGGTAAATATCATAATAAATCCAAAATTAAATAAAGATAGAAGATTAAAAAAAGAAATTAGAGAGACAGTAAAAGCCCCATAGGCTTTTACCAGTTGTTATTACGCTCACGTGGAGGGCGTGGCGCACGTTCTCGTGCTTCATTAACATTAAGTGTTCGTCCACCAAAATCACTTTTTTCAAGCGCAGTGATCGCTTTATTTGCATCATCTTTGTTTACCATTTCGACAAACGCAAAACCGCGAAAACGTCCCGTTTCCTTGTCATTAACGTATTTAACTGAATGTACTTCGCCATATTGAGCAAAAAGATCTTTAAGATCATTTTCGTCTTTACCGTAGGGAATATTCCCGACATAAATTTGTGTCACATTGAACTCCAGAGAAAAAAATCGAACTAATGCTCAAGCATAATCCATGAAGACTATTCTAACTGCTCTATTCTTATATATGGGTAAAAGACTCTTTTTAGATGGGTTTGGCTATAATCGCGGCAAAATAAGGATCGTTAAGAACCGTTCACAAAGCGAGTAATATAGTATGGTACAAGTCACAAAATTAACAATGCGTTTTGGAAGTCGAATTTTATTTGAGGGTATCAACCTCAAACTTGATCGCCATAAACGATATGGTCTTATCGGGGCCAATGGCGCAGGAAAAACCACATTTTTGAAAATTTTGAGTGGTGAAATAAAAGAATACGACGGTGATGTTTCGGTTGAATCAGGGCTTAAAGTAGGTGTTTTGGGGCAAAATCAGTTTGCTTTTGAAGATTTTACGATTGCAGATGCTGTTTTATATGGCAACAAGCGCCTCTATGATGCTATCAAAGAAAAAGAATACCTGTATGCTAATGGAGATTTTGAAGACGATAAGACAAACGATCGTCTAGCAGAGCTAGAGATGATCAGTGTTGAAGAAGACCCTACTTATGAATACGATGTTCAAATTGCTAAAATCTTGGAAAATGTGGGCATTGCAGCAGAGAATCATCAAGATTTGATGTCAAGCTTGCCATCATCGGAGAAGTTCAAAGTTTTGTTGGCACAAGTGCTCTACCCAAAACCTGATGTACTCTTTCTCGATGAGCCTACCAATAACCTTGATATTGAAACAATTGGATGGCTAGAGAATGAACTACAGCGCCACGAAGGGACATTGGTCATTATCTCTCATGACCGTCACTTTATCAATGCGGTTGTGACCAATATTTTGGATGTTGATTTTCAAAAAATCCGTGAATTTACTGGAACCTATGATGACTGGTACTTAGCTTCTACTGTAATGGCCAACCAAGCACAGCTAGATCGAGATACAAAAGTTAAAGACACAGAGCAGCTTGAAGCATGTGTACGTCGATTTAGCGCTAATGCTTCCAAAGCTAAGCAAGCTACGTCACGCCAAAAACAACTCGACAAACTCACAATTGATGATATCAAACCTTCCAGTCGTCGTGACCCAAGTATTGTATTTAAGGCAAAACGTCAAATGGGAGATGAAGCGTTAGATATTGTGGGTGTTTCTCATAATTTTGATGAGCTTAAAGTGCTCAATGATGTTAATTTACGTATTGAGCCAGGTGAAAAAATTGCCGTTATTGGTGGAAATGGTGTAGGTAAAACAACTCTGCTTAAAATCATTATGGAAGAGCTAAAACCAGTCAGTGGGACAGTAAAATGGGGTGCAACGATTGAACCATCGTATTTTCCACAAGATACGACTGATAAAATCAAAGGTGATGGAACACTCTACGACTGGCTACGCGGGTTCGATCCTAAGCGAGAGATATCAGAAATTCGCAACTGTTTAGGACGTATGTTGTTTAACGGCGAACAGCAAGAAAAAAGTGTCGAAAAAATCTCAGGAGGAGAAAAACATCGTATGATGCTTTCAAAAATGATGCTCGAAGGGGGCAATTTCCTTGTATTAGATGAGCCCACCAATCATCTTGATCTCGAAGCTATTGTCGCCCTAGGTGAAGCATTGTTAGAGTTTGAGGGTAATGTCATCTGTGTAAGCCATGACCGCGAATTGCTCGATGCGTTTGCTGGACGTATCATCGAGTTACATGCTGATGGCAGCTATATCGACTTCAAGGGAAGTTACGAAGAGTTTGCGGAGGCAAAGGCTAATGGACATCTATAAAAATTTTGTAGGATTTGGTGTAGCAGGTAATTTCGCCCTCCATCTCGAACAAGCAGGTGAAAGTGCAGACTTCTCCGACGTCATCACCGATGATCCCAATGGCCCCAAAGGGATGTTCCCATTTTATATCCCTAATCGTAGTGACTTTCTAGGAATATTTCCTCTCTCTGCTAATACATTAATACTTCCCGAGAAAAAATGCAATGTCCAAATCGAACCCGAAGTAGCACTGGTATGTGATTTGACCTACGATACGTCAGGCAATGTCACTGCCATTATCCCTAGATTTTTTGGTGCGTATAATGACTGTTCGTTACGTGTTGAAGGTGCTGCTAAAATCAGCCACAAGAAAAATTGGGGTATCAATTCTAAAGGGCTCTCCTCAACACTCATCCCTATCGATACATTTGAGTCAGGTGGTGTGATGGATCATTATCGCATCGCCTCATTTCTACGTCGAGATGGAGCATTGATGCGTTATGGTGAGGATGTGGAACTCACAGGTTATAGCTATTTTTATACTAAACTCTTAGAGTGGATGCGTCAGCAAATCAATACTCAAGGCAACATCGGACCGCTGGAGCCTATTAGCGATTATCTCAAAGAATCTGGGAATCCTACGTCAGCCATAATCAGTATCGGTGCAACACGCTATACCCCTTTTGGAGAGACAAATTTTTTGCAAGAGGGTGATGAGATTATCGTGGTAGTGTATGACAACAATCTCTACTGCATGAATCCAATACTCATGATGACCAATTCAGGCAAACTGAATGTTGAGGGCATAAGCGCATTGGTACAAAAGGTAGTAAGTGCTTAAAGAAGGGATTTACCGCCATTACAAAGGATGTGATTATCACGTAATTGGCACAGCTCAGCACTCTGAAACAGGTGAAGTTTTAGTTGTCTATCGAGCACTGTATGGTGAGTATGGACTTTGGGTGCGACCGCTGGATATGTTTGATGGACACCTAGAAGATGGTCAAAAACGATTTACCTATGTGCGAGAC
>CAMBHX010000096.1 GCA_945867285.1 Sulfuricurvum sp. IAE1 | reverse complement strand
ATAGAATGACAATCACTATAAATGACAGTATTGCCGATAAAGTGATGGCGTTTCTTAACTCTTTTCCAAAAGAAACCGTAAGCATTGAACCCACTAGAGCGTGGTATTCCGATGAGGTAAAAAGCCGTATCGAAGAGTATAAAAGTGGGAAAATGTATCTCTCGAAGTACACTGAAAATCGGATTCTTTAATACACTGCTTATCGCAAGTTCGATAGAATTGTTTATACCCATAAAAAAGCCTTATATAATCTGTTTTTAGTCGACAAAATTATATTTTAAAGTGCCTATTTATGGGATTTCGTAGATGGATTTTAGTTAGTGTTTTTGCTGGAATCTATGTGCGAAAGTTGAGATAATTAACTCTCAAAACTCAATCAGTTATAGCATTAATATTTCATTGCAGGATCGATCATGACACTCCAACAAGTAGCTCAAAATACTATCAAACGATTGCAATCCCAAAATGAAAACTGGACTCCAGAGGTTTATACAAAATACTTTTGCATTGAAGCAAAACTTGCTGGGTTATCACTAGACGATTGCGATAACACCAATGACTTTTTATCGCTTTTGGATACAAAAGCATCAGAAGAAGGTGTCTATAAAGATGACGTATCATCTATTGCTAATAATTTAATACCTTCTGATTTCTCAGAATACGAGGAAGAATATCAAACCATTGCATCTTTACTAATCGCTAGTTTGGCTCCATCAGTTGGGGACCAGATGCCTACTGAGTTAATCGAACTGTGTAAAGCAATAATCCAGTCACCAACAGAAATAGCAACGACTTTTAAACATAAAATACACAATTCAATTGCACTTCGGAAGAATATTGACAAAAAAAGTGTCAAACGTATGCTTTCCACTCAAGATAAATTGATAGCTGATACTCTACTAAATATTCTGAATGCATTGTGGCATAGTAATTACTATAATAAGGATTTTTCTCTCATAGAAAAAGGGATTAATGTAGTTCTTGCGAGATTAGCATCAAGTTCATCAACAGACAATCACACTCAATTATTGAGACTAATATCTACCTTAAATAACAAAATAACTGCTCTCGAACTACCACAGCACAGTATCAATGACTCGATAAAAGACAGACAGATACAATATGATACTGAGCTAGAAGAAGAAATTTTAACTGAGCCTTACGGTCCAAAAATGTTAAGTATCCTGCTGGATAAATACGAAGCCAGATATAAGAGACATAATAATGAATATAGTATAGTGATGTTTAGCTTGGATTTTTTCAAAAAATCACATACTACATCAGCATCCGCAGATCAAGAAATGATTAATAGGCAGTTTGAAAATATTCTAAAAAAAATAACCAGGGAAGATGATGTGATCGGATATTATACCGATGAAGACTTGATGGCTATACTTAATCAAACAGATATTAATGGTGCCAAAAAATTTGCTCATAAAATCCGGCGAGATGTTAAAAAAACTAATTTTCAATATCTCAGTGAAACAATCACCATAGACGTAAGCATTGCAGTGGTTCAACGAAGCGACTATTCATCTCTAGCTACTCTAAAAGAATCTGCACACAAGAAACTGTACTTATCCAAACATCAGGGGGCAAATCGAATCTATATATAACAAAGGAGAAGATATCTAACTCCTCAACAAGGTAGGAGAGTTCGAACTTTTTACCTAAGCGTCACGAACCTTTGGTATAATTAGTCTATCAAAAAATATCAAGGAATTTTTTATGGCCTACATTACACAACTCAAACATCTTATTAGCAACGAACTTATCCCTGATGTCGAAGATCATATCGACGAACTTTTCGAGGGAATTGCCAATTCTAAAGAACCTACTTCGCAAGAGCGTCTCGATCTCGAAGAGATGCAAGCACTGCGAGATGAGTATAAAGAACTCATGAAAGAGCTCAACAGTGGCGAAATCGATGAAGAAGAAGCCGAGCAACTTTACACTGAACTGACCGCTATGCGTGAGGGAGGCGATGAGGAAGATGATCTCTATTATGATGAGGACGAAGAGGAAGACGAAGACGATTATGATGAGTTCGATATTGATAAGGAAGATGAGAACTACTAGCCGATGGCAAAATACATACTGCTAGATACTGAAACCACAGGTGCAGACGATAAAGACCGTGTGATACAACTAGGTTTTATGGTACTGGATGGCAAAAATGTTCAGGTATATAACGACCTATGCTCCACCGACATTGAAATCGGTTTTGGGGCTATGGAAGTTCATGGCATCACTCCCGAAGAGATTGAGGGCAAGCCAAAATGTACTGACACTTCTGCTTTTAAAGCTCTAGAGTCTCTTAACACCTCTGAGAATGTGATGATTATCCACAATGCACCTTTTGATTTGGGGATGCTCTCCAAAGAGGGATTTACCTCTCAAATGCGTCTTATTGATACACTACGATGCGCCAAACATCTCTTTGACGATCATGATTATCACCGATTGCAGTATTTTCGGTATACACTGGGACTGTATAAGCTGGAAAAAACGGAGGCAGATGCGTTGGGAATCATCGTCAAAGCACATGACGCCATCGGAGATGTTTTGGTACTCAAGCTTTTTCTCACCGAATTACGTAAAAAACTCACTGAAAAATTTGGTAGTATCAATCCCATCGACAAGATGGTCGAACTCACACTTACTCCAGTATTATACACCCGTCCTATGAAATTTGGTAAACACAAAGGTAAAACTCTTACCGAAGTAGCTCTTGCAGATAAAGGTTACCTCTCATGGATGCTTGCGAATATGGAAAATCTCGATGAAGATATGAAGTACAGCATCGGAAAAGTTTTAGAAGGCTAAATTTTTTTCGGGCGAACAAAGCTTATCTAACGCAACACATACCCCAACGGCGCATTAATTCGTACTGATTTGGTAGGCTTTGGAAATCGAGAGGCAGTTTTTTCAATCAATTTCATAGCATCCTCATCCAAAATATCAAATCCTGAACTCTCCGTAACTTTTATATTTTCTACACTTCCATCTGCATTGAGCGTAAAAGCTACACGAACCTCTCCTTGCATCTTTAGACGTCGTGCGCTAGCAGGGTACTTAAGACTTTGTAGCAACAGTGACCGAATCTCTCCCAAATGAGCATCCAAAAACTCTTTTTCGACGTTAGGGGCAGGCGCAGGTGGTACCACAACTTTTGGGGTCTCTTTAGTAGAGGGAGCTACAGGGACGCTAATAGGTGGTGCTTGTACTGCTACAGCAGTAACAGGGATTGACGGAATCATGGGAACAACTACGGAGACTTGCGCAACGGGTCTCTTTTGTATAGGAATATTTTTTACAATTGGTTGGACCTTGGGCACAGTTTGTGTCACCGCTGGTGTTGGCTTTGCTACAAAGGGAATAATGGGTTTTTCTACAACTGCAGGAGCAAGAAATGAGGCAACATGTATTTTTATCGGTTCAGGCAAAGATTTAGATGGCTGATTTGACATCCAAAGAAAAAAAAGTCCGACCACCAATAAATGAAGAGAAAAAGAGGCAATAAGTGATCGTGTTTTTATATCCATCATATACCTAAAGCGCCGTTAAAAGGTGGTTTTAGTCGAGGTTGATATTTCACTAAGGCGATAAGCTGCATCTACATTGCCCCCTCGCATCGCTTTTTTCCACCAATTCATCGCTACTTCAGTACTTTGTTCTACACCCTCACCGTAAAAAAACATCATCCCCAAATAAAATTGTGCTTCATCATTACGACTAAACGCCCCCAATGGATACAATAGTTCATAGGCTTTAGTATAGTCTTGGTTTGCATAGGCATTCATCCCATCAGCTAACGGATCAGTCATAAATTATCCTTTAAATAGTTCCGTTATTATAGCAATCCACCCTATTTTTAGACTGAGTGATTATAATGTCTCTATGAATTTTGATCTCTTTACTGGAAAATCACTATTGTTATTAGGTAAGACGCGGGTCTTAGAGCCCAGTGAATTCCAAACACTGCTTGCCCTTCATAGCATCACTATGACCCAAATATTGGATGACACAACCTCCTTGGCAATCGAGGGACGGATGGTCAATCCTTTGGATCAAGATCTTTTGGATGAGATTTATACTCAAAAAAAGATACCTATTATCTCCATCGAGGCAATTGAGCAATGGCTTTGCAGTTCCATTGAGCCTAATCGTCTTCTTATGAGCCTGAAACTCTCTCGAAATATGCAACGGCTGGTTGCTTTTATCAAAAATCCCTACATCACGAATGAACTTTTTTTTAAACTCCTGAGCCTCTACGACTGGCACAACGAAGGACTCTTTGACAACGATTCCAATCGTGATGTCACCGCCGCTCTCATCGGACGATTTTACCTAGATCTACAGCGTAATCACAACGTCCAGTATGCTATGAGCGGATTGGCGCATTTGGTCGAACAATACGGCACTGGTGAGCTCATCACTGCGATTTCACAACTCCAACCTATCAAAAAAGAGATTCAACAACCTAATGATGCCTCCCTCAATGGAGTATTGGATGCAATAGCGCTACACAGTGATACTCCCGATACCATACTCAAAAATCTCATCAACACACGCTCACACCTCATCGCTTGTCGGGAACCCTTGAGCCTCGAGCAGGAACTTTTGGCACGAAATGATTCAACAATCAATGTGATTTTGGCACAAAACATCACGCTATCCCAAAGTGGCGCCCAACACTTAGAACAAAGTCATCCTGAGACAATAGCCTCATTTTACCCTTTGGACGAAGTGCGTTTTGAACGATTACTACACAACCATGCAACTTCTTTGGCTTCTAATACTTCACTCACGCCTTCCATGCAAACTACTTTGATGGAGATGAAAAATGAGGCCATCTATACTAATTTGGCTCAAAATAAAGCACTTTTAATGCATCACTTAGAAACGCTTTTTGCATTACAATGCTGTGCAGTACAACTCGCATCCAATACATCACTTTGTCCTCAACAACTTGAGACCTTGTATCAAAGCTCGAACACTGAGATTTTAAAAGCATTAGCTTCCAACACTTCTACACCCGTAGAGATTCTCTATCAACTATCTCTCGATCAACGATACGAGCGGAATGTCAAAACCAACCCCACTTTCGGACACCATATACAAACCGCCAATATAGGATGGAACTGATGCGAACGACAGAAACAATCACGACAATGCACTCTCTCATCGAGTCCAAAATCCCCACTTTTTTGTGGGGAGCACCTGGAATTGGGAAATCCTCCATTGTCAAACAAATAGCATACGATATGAACATAGAATGTATTGACCTGCGTCTCTCTCTCATGGACCCAACCGACCTCAAAGGGATCCCTTTTTACGATAAAGAGCAACACAGCGCCCTTTGGGCACCGCCCTCATTTTTACCTCGTGAAGGTAAGGGAATCTTGTTTCTCGATGAACTAAACTCCGCAGCCCCTGCCGTACAAGCATCGGCGTATCAACTTATATTGGATCGAAAAGTAGGGGAATACACCCTACCCGATGGATGGGCGATTGTTGCGGCAGGTAACCGTGAGGGCGATCGTGGTGTGGTCTATCGCCTCCCATCACCGCTTGCTAATCGTTTTGTCCATATCGACATGGATGTCAATGTCGAAGATTGGAGACAATGGGCGATGAAACGACAAATCGACACTCGGATCGTGGCCTATATATCATTCAAAAATGATGCACTGATGCGCTTTGATCCCACCCTCAATGAAAAAAGTTTCGCTACACCTCGCTCGTGGGAAGCGGTACACCACTTGCTCCAAAGTTCTCTGCCCCATCATCTTCACCTCGACGCAATCGGTGGCGCAATAGGCTCATCCAACGCCGTTGATTTCTTGGGATTTTGCAAAGTGATGAATCTCTTGCCTGATATAGAAGAGATTTTATCAGGAAATTGCACCGATTATCCCAGTGATATTTCCGCTCTTTATGCACTATCAAGCGCACTCGTGGGACATATTACTAATAATCCAAACGAAGAACAAATCAACCACCTGCTCACCTATACCCTCAATCTCCAAAGTGAATTTGCCGTGATGATCGTCCAAGACCTCCAGCGTCAAGGTATAACAATGGATCAGCTGACGAGCTATGGCGATTGGGTCAACAAATACGCTTATTTATTATGTTAGATTTTAGTCGAGTCAAATCCAAACT
>CAMBHX010000095.1 GCA_945867285.1 Sulfuricurvum sp. IAE1 | reverse complement strand
TGGCCCATTTTTTCTTCAAAACGATCCATAAATCCATTTGCTTTTCGTAATACTTTTGCCATTTTTGACTCCTTGAACGAATTAAATTGTCAAAGTTTAGACAAAAATAGAATAATTAAGTAAAAATATTGCAAATTGACATATTTTTTACAATAAATATGGCATAATTAGGTATTGAGAGATACAGGAGGGGCTATGAAATCTTTTTTTGATATCGTTGAAACGATAAAAGATGTTGTTTCTGGTGAGTATACTGATAGAAAAGTTTTTGACAAAGATGTCGCAACGCTGTTGGATATTTCGCAAATGAATTTTGCTACTATGAAAAAGAGAAATAAAATTCCTTTTAATGAACTGTTGGATTTTTGTGCGAGACGTTCTATTGCGATTAATTGGTTATTGTATGGGCAATCACCCGAAAGTCTCATAGAACCTACCAATAAATTTTATTCTGTACGCTATTTTTCTGGGGTTAGTGCATCTGCTGGAGGTGGAAGCGAGAATGATCGGCTTGAGTCTCAATCGTTGATGCTTGGGGAAGATTTTATTGCAACATTAGGTGGTGAAAGAGAATTACGATTTATTGAAGCTATTAATGTATCGGGTGATTCAATGGAGCCATCCTTTAGTTATAATGATATCGTTTTCATTAATCGTTCAAAAACAGATGTGGGACGAGGGGGGATTTTCACCATCCGTACAGAACATGGATTATTTATTAAGCGTATTCAAGTGAGAATTGACGGTAAACTCGATATTATTTCAGACAATAAAGACTATCCTGTATTTGTTGCCAAACGAGACGAAGTAGAAGTCATTGGTCGTGTGGTAGGACGCTTCGGGTGTGTTGATTAAGGGATTAAGTATGAGTATGTATGGTCAAATTAGTATTATAGCTTTAGTAGTGTGGTTTGGGGGATGTACACCATCGCCAACAATTTCTACCTCTTCTACTCTATCACCATTACTTTTACCTCCCCCCTCTCTTATTAGTAGTGATTCTAAAAGTATTACTACTAAAAATAATCAATATCTTGACAAGGAAGATGAAGAAGTTGGAGTTATTACGGGTCAAAAAATAGTAGATCTTGATCGTTTTGCGCAAAATATTGACACGTATGCAGGCTATTATGGTGAGGATCAAAATAGTACCTATGAAATCCAAAAAACATTTCAGTATCATTATTATCGTCCATGGAGATATGTTGCGGTTCCTATCGGTGTCAAAGAGGCGTCATGGCCAATAAATGCCTATAATGCCGGATATGGGAGTAATTTAAAACCAATTCCTAAAGAGTGGTTTCTTAAAATGGGTGAACAAAGTGATTTTAAATCCTTTGGTAGTATCAGCAAGCCTGCGATTGCACTGCGTTGGATGAGTGTTCGAGTTTTTCCTACCCAAAAACCTCTCTATAAAAATCCTACCAAGCCTGGTAATGGTTACCCCTTTGATATGCTACAAAACAACAGTGTTTCGTTTAATGAACCATTATTCCTTTCACATTATTCACTCGATGGTTCTTGGGCTTATGTCTTTAGTAATAATGCGTCTGGGTGGGTTGAAGCGAGCGGAATTTCAATGATTACCCCTGAGCAAAGTAATCTTTTTCAAAACAAAGAAAAAGTTTTTATTACCGAAGATGGGGTTGCTTTGCGAGACAATCAAAATAAATTTGTTGCTTATTCACGTATTGGAATGGTACTACCTTTATCACATGAAAATAATACAACCGTATCGGCTTTGTATATTGATGGAAGCGGTAATACAAGGGAAACATTGATTCCAAAACAAAGTGCACATGTTGGAATACAGCTAATTAATAAAAATGATTTAGTCAAAATAGGTAATCAGTTGCTTAAAAATACCTATGGATGGGGGGAGATGTATGAGGAGAGAGATTGTTCTTCGATGATTCGTGATTATATGACACCTTTTGGAATATGGTTACCACGTAATTCTGCACAACAAGCCAAAAAAGGGGAAATCATTTCTTTTAAAGATATGAATAATACTCAAAAACTAATGACCATAAAAGAAAAAGGGCTACCTTTTGAGACTATTATTTATAAAAAAGGTCACGTTCTTTTATATGTAGGTACAGTAGATGATACGGTACTTGTTATGCATAATATTTGGGGAATTCGTACCAAAGATAAGATGGGGATAAAGGGGAGGGTCATTGTAGGACGTGCCGTCGTAAGTACGTTGGAATTAGGTAGTGAAGTTGAAAATTTTGATTCTGAAAACATGCTTTTGAATACTATCATAAGCATGAATATATTCACACGGACGCCAAGTGTATTGGTTCAAAAATAAGAGGAGAAAAACTCTAAGCTTTAATATCTAAGAGTGATCCTAACATTTCATCTTGCGCTCGCAGTGCAACTACGTCTGCTTTGGTGACTTTTTCAATAGCTATTTGATCAGTTATTTCTTTGGTCAAATTAGTCTGTGATGTTTTGCTAAGTGTGTCAGTAGCCTTAGAAGTGACAGCTTTAGTCGAGTTGTTACTATTTTCTTGAATAGTGGTATTTTGGGGAATAAATCCATCAGTGTTGACGTTGGCAATATTATGAGCACTGGTGTTCATAAATGTCTGATGGGAAAGTATTGATGATATATTTGAGCTCATCATGATAACCACCTCTTATGTTTAGATAGATAATGAAGTATAAGGCTGTACGCCTTAAAAAAGAGGCGTATAGATAAATTAATGCAGTTGTGCGTTGAGTTTTACTTCACGCGTTGAACGACGGATCATAAGTTGTCCTGTAGTAGAATCTTGACGATAATGGATACCATTAAGGGCGACCAAATCTTTTCCTTTGAAGTTTGTTCCTTGTAATGTTGCAGTGGGGTTTGCTTCTTGGATTTTGGAGAGCTCATCGCTACTTACTGCAAATTTTGTCCCAGCTAGAACTGCAATACCAGCATCTACGATACAGCCATCCCCTAGTGCGATACCAGTAACTGAATTAGCACCCAAGAGAGTATTTTTACCTATCGTGACAGGAATCCCATCTGTACCGCTCAAAACTCCAAGGATAGAAGCGCCGCCACCAACATCAGAGCCATCACCTACGATAGCACTGCTAGAGATACGACCTTCTACCATACTTACACCTGTAGTTCCTGCGTTGAAGTTGATGTAACTAGCTCCTGGCATAACCGTAGTGCCTGCATGTAATTGTGCTCCAAAGCGTACTTTTGAATCATCTAGTATTCGAGTATTATTTGTTGGAATAACGTGCTGTAAGTAGCGAGGAAATTTATCGACAAAATCGATTTTTGGATATTCATTGGCAAATTTGAGTTCAATTTCATTTTCACGTAACCATTCTAGTTCGATTGGTTGTCCATCGCTCCATGCACAGTTGTGTAATGCTCCAAAAGCACCATTGAGATTGAGTGACCGAAGGGCTACTTTGGAATTTGAGAGTGCAGTAAGCTTGAGATATGTTCCCTCAACACTTTGACATGCAACATCATCAAAGAGCATTACGAGACGAAATTCGCCATCACGCATACCATTTTCTTTGATCTGATTGTATAGTGCTGATACAACTTGGATATTTTTATGTGCATCGCCGTAAGCTTCATCTGCATAGGGGGTAAAAGCATTGAGACACCCTTCTAGAAATGCGGTGTTAACAGGAATAATGACTTCATTGGCAGTAAAATCTATTGTGAATCCTTGCTCTTTAGCATTTTGGATAAAAATAGCAGCGCTTCCAAAATTTTCATTCCAGTTGATGTGAGGGTAGGTGGCTTGAAGTATTTTGGAGCTATCAAGTTGTCCAAAATCAATACGACAAATTCCAAATGCTAAAGGATTTTTGTACCCTTGAATACTTTGAATTTGCGCTATCTGCTCTTTGAAAGAGCTTTCAGTTTCGATTAGTGTCATAAAAACTCGCTTATTGTAAAATTAAGCCGAAATTTTATCACAAGAGCGTGGTGAGGGAGTTTAAAGGTCTGTGTTATACTGCGCATTAAATTACAATGGATTTAACAATGGAAAAATGGATTGAGTTGCTTAAAGCGAATAATTACTTGGGGATTAAACAGTACTTGAAAAGTGGTGGAAACTCTAATAAATGTGAAGAAAATGGTGAATCTGTTATTTGTTTTGCTTTGCGTTATAGGTGCGATACTGAAATCTTAGAACTTCTTATTGATAATAATGCTGATTTGTTTCATTATGATGAGGAGGGTGTGAGTGTTTTTGATGTAGCAGTGACGTATAATAATCTTTTTATTATTGAAAAACTAATAGCCCTAGGATTTGATGTCAACTCTTCAACCAGACGTAGCGGTTTTACTGCTCTAATGGGGGCTGTTTGTTATGGACGTACTGCAATTATTGAAAAACTTTTAGAATTGGGTGTAAATGTCCAACAACAAGATGGTCATGGTCTAAGCGCATTGGATTTTGCACGAAAAATGCGCAAGACAGCTATATTGCAGCTATTGCAAAAGGCTATTGAGTGTAATCAAGATTCAGAGTAAAATAATTTTAAATTAGAATCTTATACTTGATTGATTTTTGTTGCAAATCTGATTCAAATAGATAAAAGCTTTTTTCACATAGCTCTTTGTTTATCGAAGAGACTGAAATCTCGACACTTGGATTTCCACCATTTAACATGGGTAATGATGATAAATCAACCTCTTTATCCAATTTCTCCATGACTCCCATCAGTGTCTCTTCGGACGTTTGTGCTAATAGTGTTTTTCGATAGATATACTCACCTGCAGGATAAAACTTTTCCAGTGCCTCATTGACCATTGCATGAGACATTTCTGGGAAACCTGGCATAAAAAAGTAGCGATTTTCGAGATAAAAACCTGACATATTATTGATAGGATTACGAAGTAGGGCGGAGTTTTTAGGTAGTTGCGCCATATTGATACGATAAGGGAAGGCTTTTTCGCCAAAACGTTCGAGTATATCCCCATAAAATTTCTCATGGCGTATTAAAACACCATTGTCAAAGATATCACTGGCAATTTGACGCGTCAAGTCATCCGGTGTTGAGCCAATACCGCCAAAACTAAACAATACTGCGTGAGGATCATTTTTGACTAATAAAAACGTATTTGCAATAAGCTTGGGATCATCTTTGATGATAAAGGTTGAAAATAAAACATGACCATGAGCCAAAAGTGCATCTCGTACAAAGGTGAAATGTTTATCCTCTCGCCTTCCATTGAGAATTTCAGAACCGATAATAACAGCATAAAAGTGTGGTGTTTTCATGAGAGAAAGTATATCATAGCCATTAGCTCTAAACTAGTAAATAAGTTTCTTTTAATGTGAATTAATAATCATTGTCTTAGTTTAGATCACTTTTGGAACACTAATGGAAAAAAGGGCTCCATTATTGATATTGCTGACACTAATTTCTCCGTTGAAATACTCTCTGATTGTCCTTTCTACGATATAAAGACCGATTCCTGTTCCATGTTTTGATCCTTTAGTCGAAAAATAGGGATTAAATATCTTGGAAAGATTTGTTTGCATTATTCCTCCAGCGTTGTCTTGCATCTCAATAATCAGATTGTCTTTATTTTCATAGCTTCGAAATGATAATAAAAGCCCAAGTTTATTATTGTCTTCATACGCATCGATCGCATTATTGATCAAATTAATAAAGATATGAACCATTTCTTCTAATGTTCCTTGAATTTTTTGGGTCGGAGATACTATAACCTCAACTTCGACGGAACGTTTTTTAATCCGTTGTGAACACATTTTTAATGCATTATTGACAGCATCAATCTGATCTAATGGAAGATTTGTGTTGCAAAGTGTCTCAAGGTTCATCCCTTTGAGATACTCTCCAAATATGGTTATACCTGTTCTAGGTGTCAACTTTTCGTTTGTGGATTCAAGTTGGAAATTTCATATTATTTGGGGCATAATTGAAGTCCAAGTTAGGAAAAGTCACACCCGATAGGTGAAAGTTTTTGGTGTGACTTTTTCGCTTTAAAGTACCTAATTATAGAGCAAATCGGCTTGTTGTCTAATTTGGTATGGAATTATTGGGGAAGACCATATCCAGTGACTGAATTTGCGAATGTAACTTGATTATTACTACTATCTACACTAAAGTCAGATGCTTTTGCACTTTGAATATTGATGATGTCAAATTTGCTAGCTGCGGCATTAAAATCTGCAGCTGTATTGATAGCATTCT
>CAMBHX010000094.1 GCA_945867285.1 Sulfuricurvum sp. IAE1 | reverse complement strand
TGTGGCTGCATCAAACATCGGATCAACAGTACCGCTAAACCCAAGCTCAGCATAATTGAGGTTGAAGCCATTTTCAGCATTATAGCTAGCGTGCGAACTATCCCCATGAGCGTGGCTGCCATAAAGACTATGAGTGATACCTGGAAGTCCCATATGTGCGATATGCTCATCTTTGATATTGCGGCTCACATAGGACATATCAAATATGAGGGATGGATTGATGAGCGAAGAGACTTTTGATGCAGAATCTGCGAGAGTGGACGGTTTAGTTGAGTTCGCAGGCTTAGATGTTTCGGTCGAGGTGGATGCAACAGTAGTAGCTGATTTATCTTTTTCAAGAAGAGTTATTTTTTCTTGCATACCTCGCATCATTTGAGACATTTGTTCCATTTGTGCTTTTAACGTTTGAAGCTCTGTGTCGTTAGCCAAAATACAGGTGGCAGCCATAGTTGATAATAATAATTTTTTCATGTAAATATCCTAGTAATCATAAAATTTGTTTGTTTAAAGAGAAAATAATGATGTTAGGAAAAAAGCGGAGGGGAACGACTTTGTGCAGGGATAGTCGATACAAATCGTAATGGTGGGATACGAGCGTCAAAAACAATAACTGCACCATCAACCTTTGGCAATTCAACGGTATCGCTTAAAATAAGCGGAGAATGGGCAAATAAACACACTTCACATGTGTCACCCTGTAAGTGCTCATGGTCTATTTCATGAACCACACCCACAAAAAGTGAGAGGATAAACAACAGTGCAAAAAATCGTCTAAAACGTCGCATTTATCCCCTTCTATTTTCGCAATTATAACATGCCTTTCTTTTTGTCATGTTTTAAACCAACATTAGAGTAGAATTCTATTTCATATTAAACAAAAGGATCATCATGGCATGGGCAACAGCACGACATATATTAGTAGAGAGCATAGATGAGTGCACTGCACTAAAAGGACAAATCGAAAATGGAACCTCTTTTGAGACCGTTGCTCAAAGTCATTCCAAATGTCCTTCAAGCAGAGATGGAGGCAATTTAGGAAAATTTGGACCAGGACAAATGGTTCCTGAGTTTGATAAAGCAGTTTTTACAGGTGATGTTGGTGTTTTATACGGTCCAATCAAAACTCAGTTCGGCTACCACTTGCTAGAAGTCACTGCTAGAGGATAAAGTGATAACCAAATCTCTTTTGCCATTGCGAAAGAGATTCCATAAACTCATTTTTACATTAACCTTGTCAAAAAAGAGCCCAAAGTCAACCTATGCTATAATCCCATTACTTCTAATCTAGGAATTTTATGCAATTTTTATGGCGCCCGACTAGTCACTTTAACCTAGCAAACCTCATTACCTTTTCCAATGTCACATGTGGGCTGCTGGCAATGTACTTTATCACTCAAGAGCACTATATCCTAGCCTCAGCATTAGCATGGGCTGGAGGTGCATTTGACATTATAGATGGTAAAATCGCTCGTAAATACGGCCTTTCAAACGAGTTTGGGATTCAACTCGATTCCTTTGCTGATTTCTTGAGCTTCGTCTTGGTTCCAGTATTTTTTATCTTCCAAGCAGTTTATGCCAATCTCACAGGAGTTTCACTGATTATTGTCTCCATCGCCTCTGTCTACTATGTCATCAGCGGTCTGCGCCGACTTATCCAGTTCAATATCAATGCGGATGCAGGGGAAGTTGCCAAACATTTCACAGGAGTCCCGACTCCGCTTGGAGCAATACTTTTGTGGCTCGTGTGGTTAGGCTCTGGAATTATTGGATGGGTGGCAGTATTAGGACTAATGATACTGATTGGATGGCTGCTTAACTCAAAAGTTAAAATTAAACACCTATAAAACCTCTTCTTCGCTGTCGCCGACTACTGATGATGGCAACAATTTTTTGGGTTTCAATCCCAACTTTCGCATCGATTCAACACGACGAATAACATTGCCATTACCCACTGAAAGTTTGTTCATTGCTGCATCATAGCTTTTTTGAGTGCGACCGATTTGCTCTCCGATTTTTTCCATATCTTCGACAAAAGCTACGAGCTTATCGTACAATGCTTCGGCAGACTTGGCGATTTCACGAGCATTGCGTTCTTGATATTCACTGCGCCAAATATGCTCGATAGTGCGAAGTGTCACGAGCAATGTAGAGGGAGAAACCACCACGATATTTTGTTCATAAGCGATTTTGAAAAAACTATTATCTCCTTCTAGCGCCAAATGAAATGCCCCTTCTATTGGCATAAACAACAGCACAAAATCCAGCGTCCGAACACCATCAAGAGATTCGTATTTTTTAGCCCCAAGCCCTTTTATATGCGCATGTATTGAGAGGATATGTTGACGTAAAGCCTGTGTCTTATCCTCCTCATTTTGTGCACTCACAAATGCCTCATACGCCACCAATGATACCTTTGAATCAATGACAATGTCTTTGTTTTGGGGCAAATGGACAATGACATCAGGACGAAACGTTCTCCCCTCTTCGTTTTTGAGAGTTGTTTGAATGTCGTATTCGTGTCCCTCGCGCAGTCCTGAATCTTGTAAAATCCGCTCCAGCACTATCTCTCCCCAGTTTCCTTGGGTTTTATTTTCCCCTTTGAGTGCTGTCGTGAGATTGTGTGCCTCGTTACTCAGTGTTGCATTAAGCGATTGGAGTCGAACCATCTCATCTTTGAGGCTCTGACGCTCTTTGGCATCATGTACAAACTGTTCCTTGCTTTGGGTCGAAAACTGAGCTATTTGCTCTCGAAACGGTTTGAGCAACAAATCCAGCCCTTTGATATGTGCTTCATCAAACGTTTTGGCTTTTTGATCAAAAATTTGAGATGCCAACTGTTCAAACTGCATTTTCATCGCAATTTTGGCCTCTTCTAGCAGTCGCAATTTTTCATCATTAGTACGCAACGACTCTTCATGACGTGTATGTAATACTGCAAAATCACGCTCCAAAATAGCATAGTCAGTTTTACTTTTTTCATGTTTTTCTTGGAGTGCGACATAATAAGTATGTTCTTGATTATAGAGTTCTTGCAAGGAGAGGGCTTTGGATTCCAATAGTGTATAAGAATTTTTGGATTGATTCCACATCCAACCCAAAAATCCTGCGGCGACCAATCCCGCTAGTGTCGTAAGTTCATAGTTCATAGTGAGATTATAACCAAGTCGTAACCAAGAATGAAAAATATGTCAAATTGTCATTTTTTATTCTCCCAATAGTTTACTCCTCTGCTCTGCACGAGCTGGAGTTCTTATGGCGATGCAAATAGTTTTCTATCTATTCCCGTTTAGGAGAGCGCAAGCGAAAAAAATTGCTATACAAATACACGTTGACATATCCATAAAATAGCTATACAATTTTAGAATTAGACAACAAATATAGACTTTATTGCATTGGTTTTTAGTAGATGAAAATATCCCCGAGCTCCCCTTGTCTCTGCCATAGTGGGAAAAAATACAAACAATGTTGCCAACCCTACCACAAAGGTATTTTACCTTCCGATGCTCTCAAGCTAATGCGTTCACGTTACAGTGCGTATAGCTTGGGACTCGTTGAGTACATTGTTGCGACCACTCACCCAAACAACCCTGATGCCTCAATATCATTGGGCGATTGGCGGCAAGGGATTACCGATTTTGCTAACTCTACCAAATTCTTAGGATTGACGATTTTAGAGTTTATCGATGGAGAAGAGGAGGCGTATGTCACCTTTGAAGCAGTGTTTAATCACACAAATATGAAAGAAAAAAGCCGATTCTTAACCATTGACAATCGGTGGCTTTATGTTGATGGCGTTTTTTTCTAAACTTCTTCAGATGTCAACCTTGCATCCCTTGTCAAAAAACGTTTTACTGATTGGAATTATTGTTTCTTTAAATTATTTGACGTTGCAAGAGCGTAAGCATGGCACGCATCTGCATCTTTCAAAGCACACCCTTTTTTAAATAACTTTTTTGCGTGCAAAGGATCTTTTTCAACACCAATACCACTCACATGCATCACAGCCAAATTCGTACACGCCATGGCAATATTGTCTTGGCATGCCTTGGCGTAGAGAGTAACCGCTTTTTTAATATCTCTATCGCACCCTTCTCCATAATCATACATAACACCCAAATTGGCACATCCTCGAGCATGCTTTCCATCACACGCTTTGGTAAACAACTCAACAGCTTTCGCATCATCACTTTCAATGCCAATACCCTCATCATAAATAATTCCAAGGTTATAACATCCAGCGGCTATACCCTTATCGCAAGCCTTAGTGTTTGATAATAACGCATTGGTGCTCTTGGCTTGTTTGTTGTCATTGGATTTATAGGCCTCTCCAAGCTTAATGCATCCGAATGCATCACCACCATCACATGCTTGGTTGTACCAATAGAGAGAATTATTACGATTTTTTACGACTCCAACACCCATTTCATAGAGCGTCCCCAATGCTGAACACCCACGAAAATAGCCTCCATTACACGCTTTTGCATAAAATATTGCTGCCTTTTCTCCACTTCGCACAACACCCAAACCGTTTTCATGCAAAATCCCAAGAGCATTGCAACTCTCCATGTCATCTACACTACATGATTGTGTGTAAAATATCAATGCTTTTTTATAATCTTTACTACTATACATCGCTGTATTACCATACCGTTTGAGCAACTCATTATCACCAAGAAGCATTGAGTACATAACTAAAAAAAGAACTGCTACAAGCTTCATAATTTATCCAAATATTATTATTTTGCCCGAACTATACCAAAAGATTATTACTTTAGTTCAACCTTGACATCTAAATCACCATTGATTATAATGTCACTAACAAAACAAGACTCTCAGGCAATCTACAATTTTCTTCTATTGCACCTAATCCTCACACCCACAAAGGCTTTTCTTTAATGAGCGAAAACGTAAAACCCCAAAACAACCGCAACAATTCTAAAAATCGTACCCACACACCTGTAGAAGGCTTTACTGTTGAAGCATTACGAGCCAAAAAACTCGAAGACTTACTTGAGATAGCCAACTCACTCAACGTCGAAGACCCCAACGAACTTAAGCGCCAAGACCTGATTTTTGAAATCCTCAAAACACAAGTGCAGCAAGGGGGATTCATCCTCTTCACAGGAATTTTAGAGATTATGCAAGATGGTTATGGATTTTTACGTGCCATTGACCAAGGGTTTAGTGACTCGATGCATGATGCGTATGTTTCCAGTACTCAAATCCGTCGTTTTGCCCTTCGTAATGGGGACGTTGTTACTGGGCAAGTACGTGCACCCAAAGACCAAGAGCGCTACTATGCCCTACTCAAAGTCGAAGCGATCAACTATCTGCCGCCCGAAGAGTCCAAAAAACGTCCTTTATTTGAAAACCTCACCCCTCTTTATGCTTTAGAACAGCTCAAGCTTGAATATCTACCGGGGAACCTCACGGGTCGTATGATGGACCTGTTCTGCCCTGTGGGTAAAGGTCAACGTGGTCTGGTCGTTGCCCCTCCACGCTCAGGTAAAACTGAGCTTCTCAAAGAGATCGCTCACGGTATCACCACTAACCATCCCGAGGCTGAGCTTATGGTTTTGCTTGTCGATGAGCGCCCAGAAGAAGTCACCGATATGGAACGAAGTGTCAAAGGTGAAGTCTACAGTTCAACCTTTGATGAACCTGCCAAAAACCACGTTAAAGTAGCCGAAATGGTAATTGAGAGAGCCAAGCGTCGTGTAGAACTTGGCAAAGATGTCGTCATCCTTTTGGACTCTATCACCCGTCTTGCTCGTGCGTACAATACCGTGACACCATCCAGCGGTAAAGTTCTATCAGGAGGGGTTGACGCCAACGCCTTACACAAACCAAAACGCTTCTTTGGGGCAGCACGTAACATCGAAAATGGTGGAAGTTTGACCATTATTGCTACGGCCCTCGTCGAAACGGGTAGTAAAATGGATGAAGTTATTTTTGAAGAGTTCAAAGGAACCGGAAACTCTGAAGTGGTACTGAGTCGTAAAATCTCCGATCGTCGTATTTACCCTGCTATCGATATTCTCAAATCAGGAACCCGTAAAGAAGAGTTGCTCATTGGTGCGGATGTATTGCAAAAAGTCTTTGTATTGCGCTCAATGTTGCACAAACAAGAAGACGAAGTGGAGGCATTACGCTTCCTCTACACCACAATGCTCAAAAGCAAATCCAACGATGAATTTCTTAGCAGCATGAACGAGCAAAGTAAATAATATGACACTCGGAGTTTTTGACTCTGGTTTAGGCGGTCTTACCGTCGTACGCGCTCTACTC
>CAMBHX010000093.1 GCA_945867285.1 Sulfuricurvum sp. IAE1 | reverse complement strand
TACAATGTCTTTTACTCTAAGTGTTCAGGTGGCTATAGAGAGGGGGAAACGCCCGGTCCCATTCCGAACCCGGAAGCTAAGACCCTCATCGCTCATAATACTGCATCTTTCAGGTGTGGAAACGTAGGTCGCCGCCTGGCCTTGGAATTTCTCTTCTTCTTTTTTACAATCACAACACTTAATCTTTTATATTTTACAATTACAATCAGATCTTTTTACTTTACGATTGCACTTTAAACTTAAATTGCCGATGTTCATGATTAGGGTATGTATATCTTATCAATCATTTCTTGATACTCTTTGTCGCATTCACTCTCCGCAGTAATCCCACCACCACTTTTATAAATAAGTGTACCGTTGCTATTTTCAATAAAGCGGATAGCGACAGCACTGTAGAGATTTTCTCCGTCATAGTGGCCAAAAATTCCGCTAAAATAACCTCTCTCATAATTCTCAATTTCTTCTATAATTTCTACTGTTTTTTTCTTGGGTGTTCCACTGATACTTCCCGCTGGTAAAAGAGCTTTTAATAGATTGCCGATATTGTCTCTCCAGTTGCTATCTAGGTCGCCACAGATATGGGAACTTACTTGATGGAGTTTTTTGTTTCCTGTGTTTATGCTGGTAATATAGCGGAATGTTTCAACACGTATATTGTTGGCAACAATCCCTAAATCATTACGCAGTAAATCAACAATCATTGTGTGTTCTGCAAGCTCTTTGGAATCTGCTAAGATGGTTTCAATTGCATTGGGAAGAGATGCATCAATAGTTCCTTTCATAGGATACGTGTTGATTGTATTATTTTCTATGGTAATAAAGGCTTCGGGTGAAAAGGATACGAATTGATTGTTGATTCTTACTTTGTATGGTGCGTAAGCCATTGTATAAATCTCTTGCAGTGAATAAGGTGTCAGAAGGTGTGTTGGTTGTGTTAAATTAAGTAAATAGGTATTTCCTGCTCGAATATGCTCTTGTACGGCATTAAATTTATGGGCGTAAACTTCATGTGAGAGAGGAAAGTTTAGAGGTTTGTGTGGAGAGTTTAATTTTGATTGCGGTGCATGAAAACTAAATTCAATATCATGATCTTTGAGCTCATCCAAGGAAAAGCAGTGAAGTTGAGAACCTTTGAAATCGGTATAAAAAAAACAAGGTGTATTCGTTGATACCAGACTGCTTAGGCGATCATACATCAGGCAATAAGGGCTTTGAGTACGGCCATGCGAATAGATACACCGTTTTTAACTTGGTCTAGAACTTTACATCTAGGATCTTTGAGTAATGCATCGTCTATGTCAATGTTACGGTGTACAGGTCCTGGGTGCATGACTATAATATCACGTTTTCCTAGAAGTTCTTTAGTGATGCAAAAGTCACTTCCATAATCTTTGAGGGATGCATAAGTTTGATGTGAATGGCGTTCTGTTTGGGTGCGTAAACTCATAATAGCATCAACATTATCGATTACATCATGGATGTCGTGTGTTGACTTTAGTGATGTTGAGGGGAGAAAATGTGGAGGTGCAACAAGCGTGATTTCCATACCAAAACGTGTTAGTAGTTCGATATTGCTGTTGGCTACACGAGAATTTTTAATATCGCCTACAATAGCAATTTTTTTACCTTTTACATCCCCAAAATGTTGTTTGAGAGTAAAGAGATCTAATAGCGCCTGTGTTGGGTGAGCGTGGGCACCATCACCGGCATTAATAATCGAGGCATTAGTGTGAGTAGCTAAAATATTTGGTACTCCTGCGTGAGCATGGCGAACAATCATTGCATGGGGCCCCATAGCGTCAAGATTGAGAGCAGTATCAACAAGACTTTCCCCTTTTTGTGTCGAGCTTTTTTGGACATCGAGATGAACTACTTGTGCACCTAGACGTTTGGCAGCTATCTCGAATGAACTTTTGGTTCGAGTTGAGTTTTCAAAAAAGAGGGTGATGATGATTTTTTCACGTAAAATAGGTTCAAAACGTCCATCGCTAAAAAGTACTGCATCATCTAAAACAGTATTAATTTCTTGGATGGAAAAATCAATGGTTTGAATTAGATGACGCATGCTGATTCCTTTATATTTGTTGATGCTATTTTATCTAATAATGCAAGTGCTAGAGCTTTAATGTTATGATGTAAAAAATAGAGAGTCTCAAAATGGTCATTGAAATAAGGAGCAGACGTTCTCATAAATGTACTTTCTTGATCACGGCAGTTAAAAGCCCATAAATATTTTAGATTTCGTTGTTCTAGTAATGCTAGATTGAGTAGTGTATCATTGATACACCCTAAATTACAGTGGGTAATAAGTAGTGTTGTAGCATTAAAATGATGCGCCAAATCTATCATCATGAGGGTATTGTCAATAGGCGTTAGCATACCTCCAGCTCCCTCAATGAGGACTATGTCACACTCTTTTTCTATTTTTGCTAGAGCGTTATCAAAGAGTGATAAATCGATTTTTTTGGCTTTATTGGCAACATAGGGAGCGGCTGGAAGTGTCAGAGATAGAGTGACAATATCATTTATACGGAAGTTCTTGAGTGAGGCATTGTAATTTTGAATTGTCTTGAGTAAAAGAGTCCCATCAGCAGGAAGTCCATTCACGCCTGTTTCAATGGGCTTGTAGACACCGACACGAAGCCCCATTTTACTAAATTGTTCAATAAGTAAAATGGTGGCATATGTCTTACCGATATCTGTGTTGGTGGCGGTAATAAAAATTCGTTTAGACAAGATGTGGCTTCTTTGGTTATAATTATTACAATTTTAATACAGGTTTGATAATGAATAACTTTGAAGAGTATGCAACACGTTTTGTTCAGCAAGTAGGAAAGAAAGAAGGTCCCATCAGTCCTGTTATGATTAACTCGGCATCATTTGGATATGGTGACAGTGAGACGGGGGAGGGAATTTTTGATGGCTCGGTAAAAAAACCACTTTATTCACGCATGGGAAATCCTACTTCAGCGCAATTGGAACAGATTTTAGCTTCTATGGACGGCGGTGTAGGTGCTGTGGTGACCTCTTCGGGGATGGGTGCTACGGCATTGGCAACTTTGTCGTTGCTAAAAAGTGGTGATGAAATCATTAGTATTGGTGGGCTTTTTGGTGGGACTTATTCGTATTTCAATGAAACGTTGACCCGTTTTGGTATTAGCAGTAAATTTTTTGATGTAGATGAACTTGAAGAAATCGAAAATGCAATAACCGACAATACCAAGATTATTTTTTGTGAGAGTGTTGGCAATCCCAATATGCGTTTGCCTGATATTGCAAAAATTGCAAAAATTTCCAATCGTTACGGTGTGGTATTGATGGTGGATAATACTATTACTCCCTTGAGCGTCAAGCCACTGGATTTAGGTGCCGATATTGTGGTTTATTCAACGACGAAAATTATCACAGGAAATGCAAGCTCATTGGGTGGAGCAGTGGTCTTTCGTGCCATCAAGGAGGGTGAAGATAAATTTAAAGCACCTCGTTACAGTGAGACACATCCGTTTATCAAAAAAATGGGAAGTATGGCGTTGATTGGAAATGCCAAAAAGCGAGCGATGCGTGATTTTGGGATGTCTGCCAATGGTTTTGGGAGTTATTTGACACTTTTAGGTCTAGAGACATTGCCGTTACGAATGGATCGTGTGGTGAGCAGTGTGGAGAAAATTGCTTTGGCACTAGATAAAGCCGGGTTTATTATAGGACATCCTGTATTGCCAAACCATCCCCACCATACTCGTTATAAAGAGCTGTTTAGTCAAGGATGCGGGACATTGTTAACGATTGATATGGGGAGTAAAGAAGCAGCTTTTAAATTTCTAAATGCTTCTAAACTCGTGACAATAACGGCAAATATTGGAGACAGTAGACTGTTGGGATTGCATATGGCATCAACGATTTATCGGGATTTTGATGCTCCCACACGAGAGTTTTTGGGTATTACTGATGGGCTTATTCGTATTTCGATCGGATTGGAAAATCCTGATGATATTATTGCTGACTTTTTGAGTGCTAGAGGCTAAGATGGCGACAAAAATAGATCTAGAGCAAGAAGATTCATTAGAGGTAAAAGAGCCCAAAAAATACCATGTTTTTTTGTTGAATGATGACTATACATCGATGGATTTTGTGATTGATATGCTTATTGGGGTGTTTCATAAATCGTATTCACAAGCACATACTATCATGATGCAAGTGCATCAAGGGGGGAGAGGTTTATGTGGGACATATTCTTACGAAATAGCTGAAACAAAAATTGCACAAGTAGCACAGTTTGCAAGAGAGAGTGGCTTTCCACTTAAAGCCATAATGGAGGAAGCTCAATGATAAGTGAAGCACTTAATACAATTTTTCAAAAAGCACTCGATTTGGCACGCCATCATAGACATGAGTACCTCACTATTGAACATGTGATGTTGTCCTTGGCGAACTCACATGAAGGAACGATGATTTTGAGTTCATGTGGCGCCAATATTGAAACAATACGAGAATCTTTGGGGCAATACTTGATGCAAACATCAGAACCTTTGCCTCAAGAAATCACGCAGGAGCCTTTTGAGACCGTTGCTTTGGCTAGACTTATCGATGAGATGATGCGCCATGTGAAATCGGCTCAAAAGCACCATGCTGATGTGGGAGATTTTATTGCGGCTCTTTATGAAGAGCAACACACCTATGCATGTATATTGCTCGAAGAGTATGGTATTAGTCGTGTGGATGTATTGGAGGTGATTTCACACAATGATTTTGATGTGATTGCTCCTGCTAGTGAAGAACAAAGTGCCCTTTCTAAATACTCCATCGACTTAATAAGTATGGCAAAAGAAGGGAAAATCGATCCTGTTATCGGGAGAGTAAATGAGATTGAGCGCACGATCCAAACGTTGTGTCGTCGACGTAAAAATAATCCACTGCTGATCGGTGAGCCAGGGGTTGGTAAAACTGCTATTGCTGAAGGGTTGGCGCTGCGTATCGTCGCAGGAGAAGTTCCGGCATTATTAAGCGATGCTAAAATTTTTGCTTTGGATCTTGGTGCGATGCTCGCAGGTACAAAGTATCGTGGAGATTTTGAAAAACGGCTGAAATCTGTAATGGATGAGATTAAAAATGATCCTAATGCGATTTTGTTCATTGATGAAATTCACACTATCGTGGGTGCAGGGGCTGTAGGTGGTGGAAGTATGGACGCTTCTAACCAACTCAAGCCCGCCTTGGCAACGGGTGCGTTGAAGTGTATGGGGGCAACTACGCATACAGAATATCGCAATGTGTTTGAAAAAGACAAAGCATTAAGTCGCCGTTTTGCCCGTATCGAAGTGAATGAACCCAGTCATGAAGAGAGTTTTTTGATTCTTAAGGGTTTAAGGGAAAAGTATGAACGTCACCATGGTGTAAAGTATACTGACAAAGCGTTACGAAGTGCGGTAGAGCTGTCAAAAAAATACATTACTGACCGTTTCTTACCCGATGTAGCGATTGATTTGATGGACGAAGCAGGGGCCTCATTTCATCTCTCATCTCATAAAAAAACAACAGTAACTCCTGCTGATATTGAGTATGTTGTAGCTAAGATGACAGGTATTCCTGTAGCAAAAATGAGCGGTGATGATACAATAAAACTTTCTAGAATGCAAGAAGAATTATTACACCTTGTGGTTGGTCAAGATGCTGCAGTAGAGCAAGTAGTGCGCTCTATTAAACGATCGTATGCAGGACTTTCACAAGCCGGAAAGCCCATTTCTTCGTTTTTGTTCTCAGGTCCTACTGGTGTGGGTAAAACTGAGCTTGCTAAATCGTTGGCAAGTACCATGGGAATTCACTTTGAACGATTTGATATGTCGGAGTATATGGAAAAACACTCTATTAGCCGTCTCATAGGTGCACCTGCAGGATATGTAGGATTTGAACAAGGTGGATTATTGAGTGAGGCGATTCGTAAACATCCTTATACCGTATTATTGCTCGATGAGATTGAAAAAGCCCATCCTGATGTTGTGAATATTTTATTGCAAGTAATGGACAATGCTACGCTCACTGACAACAGTGGTTATAAGGCAAATTTTGCAAACGTTATTTTGATTATGACCTCTAATATTGGTGCAACAGAGCGTACGGTGATGGGATTTAATGCAGACAGTTCACTCTCACGCAATGAAGCGCTTAAATCATTTTTTACTCCTGAATTTCGTAATCGCTTGGATGCCGTGGTCGAATTTGCTCCACTTCCCATGAACGTAGTGGAAAAAATCGTTGATAAATTTATTGATGAACTCAATGTCTTGCTCAAAACTAAAAAAGTTTCTATTACGGTGAGCGAAAAAGCCAAAGGATATCTGGCTACCATGGGATACGA